>JADHNX010000106.1 GCA_016779365.1 Planctomycetaceae bacterium | reverse complement strand
GCGTCAGAAACGCGTACACAAGGCCGCACGGTAAAAAACCGGTTGCGAGACCGGCGAGAAACACGTGACCAGGCCGACCGGATTTCAACAGGCTCCGAAAGTGTGTTGCCGCCGCGCACGAGGAAGCCTGCTTGAGCCATTTGTCAGAAGACGGAATTAGCCCGCCAGAAACAAGTCCCGTTACGATCAGAGCAACACCCGCAACGACTGACAACACTCCCTGCACATTTGCGACGGTCACCAGGTTGTGCTGGAGCTGTTGCCCTCCAAAGCCCGCCGTCGCTCCAAGAAACGCATACGTGAAGCATCGCCCCAACGAGTAGACCGACTGCCGGGTGAGATTCTGTCGAGGCGTGCCGGCATCCCAGCCGATGGCCACTGCAAACGCGCCGCACATTCCAATGCAGTGTCCGCTGCCGAGAAGCCCGCCGAGGAAGATCAGAGGCCAGTCGATCATACTTCAACCGCCTCTCCAACAGACCTGGAGATTGTCGTGAGCCCTGACGCCGGTGACAAAGTTGCTTTGGCCTGCTCTGGAGTGTCCGTCAGTTCGAAGTCGCTCAGCCTTCGCGAATTCCAAAGGACGAACGCGCTGCTTCCGAACATCAGTCCTGCCGCCACCACGGGATTCAACATGCCGGTCGCCGCCAGAGCCATGCCTGCCGTGTTATAGCCAAAGGCCCAGAAGAGATTCTGACGGATCACTCGTCGCGTTCGACGGGCCAGACCGATCATCCACGGCACGCAACTCAGGTCATCACGCAGCAGACAGACTCCGCCCGCGTCGCGTGAAAGATCTGTTCCGCTGCCCAGCGAAGCGGCGACGTCAGCACCGGCCATGGCGGGGCCGTCGTTGATTCCGTCTCCAACCATCAGCACAGGGCCGATGCTTCGCTGCACGGTGTTGAGCGTGCTGAGTTTGTCTTCGGGCAGAAGTTCGCCCGACGCAGGAATCCCCAGAGCAGCGCCCAGACGCTTTGCGTGAACGGCAAGGTCGCCAGAGAGAATCCCAAGGTCCACCCCCAGCTCGCGACACGTCTGAATTGTCGCAGCCGCCTCTTTGCGAACGTCTTCCTTCAGCGTGAACACACCTCGCACAGAATTGCCCCAGCCGATCAGCACAGTCGACCGCCCGTCGTTTCGTGCTGACTCGATCATTGAATCAAGCGTCGAACTCAGCTCGCAGTTGTTTGTTTCGAGGAACCGTCGACTTCCCAGCCAGACGACAGTTTCGTCAGATGCGTCCGCCATATCGGCGAAAGACGCCTCAAGTCCGAAACCAGACACCGTCCGGACACCGTACACGACGAGACCACCGACCTGCCCTTGAGTCGGTGCATTATCACGCGAGTTTTCTGAGAGGTAGCCAGCGATTGCCTTCGAGAATCCGTGAGTTGACTCTCGGCAGATTAAACCGGCGATTTTGGCGACTCGCTGGCGATCCGATTCATCTTCGCAAACAAACGACGAAACACTCGGCTTGCCGGTTGTCAGCGTGCCAGTCTTGTCGAACCGAACGGCCTTTACCGCGCTCAGCCTTTCCAGAACCTCGCCACTGCGAAACAGGACTCCTCGATCTGCGGCACGACGCATCGCGGTCCAGACGGCGACCGAAGTAGCCAGCCCAAGAGCACACGGGCAGGCGATCAACGTCACGGCCAGTGAGGTCAACACTCCATCTGCAAGGCTGCCCGAAAGTGTATTGACAGCAAAAGTCGCAACGGCTGCGAGAGCGACAAAGGGAACGAACCAGGAAGTCGTTCGGTCTGCTGCTTTCTGGAATTGCCCGCGTTGAGCACGGGCTCTGCGGACGGCATCGAGAATCTGGGATACCGCACCTTCGTGCGCAGGCCGCGTCACTCGCACGACGATACTCGCATCGACAGGTACGGCCCCCGATACGATTTCTTCGCCGGGTCGCCGCATCGCAGGATCACTTTCGCCCGTCAGAATCTGCTGATCGATCGCGACGCAGAGCGCTTGTTGACTGAAGTCGTCAGAGGACGCTTCCGTGCTCAGCTCGAGAACTCCGTCGGCGGGCACGCGTTCTCCGGCCAGGACTCGTACCCGGTCGCCGGGTTTCAGGTTCGAGGTCGGCGTTTCAATTTCGCCTGTCGAGAGCAGTAATCGAGACGTCGGCGGAATCAACTGCTCCAGTGATTCCAGCAGCTCACCCGTTTGAAGTTTGCCGCTTGCTTCCAGCCAACGGCCCAGCGTCACAAGGACCAGAACCATGCTGGCCACTTCAAAGTACACGTGCCCGCTTCCCTGAAGAAGTGAGACGACGGAGTAGGCAAACGCGGCGACGACTCCCAGTACGACAAGCAGGTCAGTGGTTACTCGTCTGCGCGACAGTTCCGCCCCCGCAGCGATGGCAATGGGAATTCCCAGCAGAAAGAGCACCGGCGTCGCGGAGACAAAGCACAGCCAGCGGAAGAGTTCGCTCAACGAGGCGACAAAAGGCTGCGAGCGATCGACGTCGTAAACGTCCTGGCTCCACAGCGCCATCGTGAAAACCATCACGTTCATGGTGCAGAAAATAGCGATACCAAGCCGCGTCAACGTCCACTGAACCTGCCCGGACTCGCCGCGGTCCTGAGTGACTTGCGAGGCAAAGCGGCATCCGAAGCAGCAGAACTCGTCGTCGGATGCCGGCCCGTCGGCGACCGTCGCCGCGACAGATTCTTCTGATCGTGACGGATCACCCTCAGTCGGACGCCGAGACCAGAACCAACTACTGGCAACTGGCAAGCCGCACCACGAGCAGGTTCCGGGTTCGTGTTCGACCGTCATGGAGGAGACACCATCTCCGTTTGAATGGCCGGCAGAAGGTACGTCACGGTGTAGTAAATGACGAACGCCCAGAACAGCAGCCATAACACTCGCACGTACCACGGAATGGCGTTGCTCGTGTAGTTATGAAACTTCTGCTCGGCTTTGGCAGATGATTGATCAGTCTCTGGCATGGGTCGTCTCAGTGGTCCGAGGGTGTCGCTTTGATGCTGGCTTCGTCGAGCTTCGCTTCCTGCTCAAGCATGTGATACTTCGGCTCTTCGATGTCACGAAACATGCCGTTGAGCGTTGCCCATAAGAGCAGGCAGAAGAATCCGAGACTCGCCAGCAGGTAATTGGCAACGGGCGAAATGGCGAATATGCCATCCACATCGCCGCGCACCAACGCGATGAATTCCGTCAGTTTCATGCCAAAGCCCCACAGGCTCGGCACGAGAATCAGAACAGCCAGAACCGCCGTGACGATGATCGTGGCTTTGTTTTCACGATGAGATGACATTCTTATTCGTCCTCAGATTCTGAGTCTTCCGCAGGTTTCTCAAACGGGGCCGGCTGATAGTTTTCGTAGTCCGGATAGCTTTCCAGCCACGAGCCGAGCCACTGCACGTAGGTAATCAGCGCGAGACCTCGTCGATTTGGTTTGTCAGGTGCGCCATCGAAGAGCCACGGATACTCGGGCATCGGTGACTTCGTGGATGTCATCTCCGGTTTGAAGAGATGAACCGCGTGCCAGTCGTTGGAACGCCGACCACCTTCGCGGCTCAAGTCCGGTCCGATACGACGCGTACCGAAAAGGACAGGTCGCTGGAGTTCGTTCTGATATTCCCACGACGCAGAGACTGGTCCCCAGCGTTTGTCTTCGTTTGAAACAGGTCGCACGAACTGACTGTGGCAATGCCAGCAGCCTTCTCCGACGTAAATGTCGCGACCTTCGCGAAGTGAATCGGCGACGTTCTGATTCCACCAGTCGGCTCCGGCTTCAGGATCGGCCGGTGGGTCACCGTACGCCTTTACGAAAGATTCCGGGTAGCGTCGTGAAAGGTCCTCGAACTGAAACCGCACGTTTCCGTTGACGAGTTCTTCGGCCGTCTGCTCGGGAATGTTCCGGTACATCAGGTACGGAACTGCCGCGTTCGACAGAAAGGCGAAACCGAAGAATGCCAGACCGGCGACTAACAGAATGCCGGATTTACTTTCAAACATTTTGACTCGATCCTTGCTTCAAGCTGGATGCAACTTTGACCAGCCGCTTCAGAAACTCGGGACAATAGAAATACTCACTGACTGAATCAGGCTGGGACGACGGCGACATCCATCGCTGGTTCCGGCTCGCTTCGCCAGGTCATGTAAAAGTTGTAGAGAAACACCACCAGGCCACCGAACATAGACAGACCGGCCCAGATTCGGATCATCCAGAATGGGAATGAAACATCGATGGAACGATCCCACGGCTGCAGACTCGACCAGCTCCAGCCTTGAAACAGACCGCCGAGAATCAGGTCCGCAGCCATAACAGCCAGGCCAGCGGCTGACAGCCAGTAGTGGTATTCACACAGTTTGTTGCTGTACCAGTCCCGTTTGAGGATCAGCGGGATCAGATAAGTCATCATGCCGAAGATCCACATGCTGAAGACTCCGAACATCACCAGGTGAGCATGTCCGACAACCCAGTCGGTAAAGTGAATCAGAGCCTGGAACGTCAGCGTGGTCTGCATCGCACACTGCAGGCATGTCAGGAAGTAAAAGACCATGCCCGTGTAGAAGTAGCGAATCGGGAGGTTCGTCAGGACCTCGCGACCACGCCCCCAGATCGTCCCGAAAAAGTTGATCACCACCGTCGTGACAACCAGTTCGACAGCGATCGTCGAGATGATCGCCCCGTACTGCAGGAACATCGGAATCGGTGTGTAGAGGAAGTGGTGGATTCCGTTAAGCGGGTAAAAGAACGCCAGCCCCCAGAAGCCGACCAGCGACAGACCGTGACTCCAGATTGGCTTCTTCAGTAGAATCGGGACGAAGTAGTACATCAGCCCCCAGCCGAGCGGAGTCACGAACAGCCCGACCAGGTCATGAATGAACAACCCGCCGACAGCACCAGCAGCGGTTCCCGAGACAAAGTATTCGGGAACGAAGTTGCCCATCGCGTAAGTCAGAAACGTCCAGACGAAAGCCGCCAGAAAGTACCACAGCGTGACGTACATCGGGCCTTTGACTCGAATGATCGGCGTCATGAAATTGATCGCGACCAGCAGCAACCCAAGCTGCGCCAGCGGGTCAATCCACGTTGGCGTCTCACCCCACTCCAGCCCCTGAGCCTGGCCCAGCAGAATCCCGACAGCGGTCGCCAGCACAACAACCTGCCACGCCGCGAAGATCAGCCATGACAAGCGACGATCAAGTACCGGCCTCAACGTCAGGCGAGGAATCACCCAGTGCAACAAACCGAGAAATCCGTTTGCCAGAAATCCGTAAGCGATGGCGTTGGTATGAAGCATCCGCCATCGACCGGGCGAGAAAATTTCGATCCCGTTCAGCGGGTTGTGACGCAGCAGTTGAGCTGCCATCAGAAACCCACCGAGCATCGAAATTGAAATGAACGTCAACGCCGCAACGAAATACGCCAGGACGATTTTCTCGTCGACCAGCGAGGCATGTGTTGCCGGCGTGGATAGAGCATCGTCAGATTGCAAAGCTTCGTCAGTCATAATGAAAGTTGTCTGAGTTGAGGGTGATTAGTCAGCAGGGTGCGCCTCAACACACCACGGCCTCAAAGAAATCGTCGGTGCGTCAGGACGCACCCTGCAAAGATTTGAACACTGTCTGGTCGAACACGTACGCGGCTTTCGCAAGCCAGCGTCATTCTTCGGAAGCTGGTTTCGATGGCGTCCGGTACGGAACGAACTGACCGAAGGGAAAAACAAAGACCATCGTCACTCCGAAGACAACATGCGTGGCCGCAGCAACCCACCACGGCAGGTACTCACCACTGGTAATCCAGTTGCCACCGCAAACAATCGGCTGCAACCAGGACAGCACTCCGTAAAACAGAAACACCCAGGCAAAGATTCCCAGAGCCGCAGCAAACACCACTCGCTGGATCGTCGAGGCTCTGGACGTGAACCGAGCCAGCAGAACGTGAAACGGAACACCAAGAAACATCCCAGTGCCCAGGTAAAGACAAACTCCACAAGCCAGGATGACTCCGTTATCGATGGCATAAACCTGAGTCGCTGAATCGGTCAGCGCGAGAGCCCGCTCGCCGAAGGGAAATGTCAGGTAAACTCGAATCAGTTCCAGAGGCTCTTTGCCGGCAATCGGAGCACCGATCACGTTGAAGACGAGGCTGACGGACGCCGCGATAAGGCCCAGCAGGAAACCATTCGTCGCGTAGTACATGGTGTAAAAGCCGGTCAGCTTCCACGGAATCGCCGCCGATTCTTCAAGAATCTCTGCTTCGAGTTCGTTAGCCTTCTGACGCATCGCCAGCAGCTCAAGCTGCTTTGATTCAAGTTCGGGATCAGTCAACGACATACCGCTGCCTCAAAAGTGTGTCTGACTTAATGACTCAATAATCAGGGGGTGAGTGATGCCGCATCTACTCAGCAGGCGTCGTCGCCGCTTCCGGCTTGTCGCTTTCCGGAGTTTTCATGCTGAACATTCCAGGTGTTGGAATCGCCCCTTCGCGCCGCTGACCTGAAACGTGCAACACGTACGCCACCAGGTTCCAGATTGTTTCCGGTTCTTTTTCGAGCGAACTCTTAAATCCAGGCATCGGCGTGCCATTGATACCGGACACGATTCGCCGATAGATATCGAGCGGTTCGCTTCCGCCGTGCAGCAACCCTGATGTCAGGTCCGCAGCCTTTGTCGAGAAGCCCCACCCATCTTTGCCGATATTGTCTTTGGTCATGCCTCGGCCATCGTCGCCGTGGCACTTCGAACAACCTTTCGAGAGAAACGCCTCTCGCCCCGCAGCCACATGATCTGCCGTGAGAAACGGAGGCTGATTCGTCAGTGGATGCACTTCCGATTTCTCGGCAGAGTCCCATCGCGACAGCACTTCAGCCACCATGTCCGGCACGTTTTCCGGATCGATCTCTTCCTCAAAATCTGCTTCGAGAGCGAGCCGGGTTTCCAGCTCGCCTCGATGACTCAGCAGCAGCACGTAGTCGACAAGGGCTTCCAGTTCGCGATCCGGGTGTAGATTGAACGACGGCATCGAAGTACCAGGAATTCCCCGTCGAAGTGTTCGCAACAAATCCTCCCGACGAGGCCGGTTGCCGTACGGCGTTGACGTGAACTTGAACATGCCTTTGCGATAGTCACGAGGGCGCGGATAAAGAAACTTTGCCGCGACGCCTTTGCCATCGCCGGAGATTCCGTGGCACTGCTGGCAGTATTTGTTGTAGAGAGCCCGGCCAAACTGCACGTCGCGTTCTGGCCTTTCCGGATCTGCGAGCGGCCTGGGAACTGTCGGCGTGCCGGACCGTTCAAGCACAATCGCCGTTACAGCCTGCCGCAACTCGTCATCCAGAGCGGTGACGGCCTCACCAGTTACAAACTGTGTCTCAACAGCCGGTCGGCAACCACTGACCAGAACCAGGCAAAGCCCGGCAAACACAGGCAGACGGGCTATAAATACAGATTTCAAACGCGGCACTCTTCGAGTCTCCGAAAAAGTAATTCAACACCGAATGACCGAGCGTTGTCTCTGCCAGTTCGATGCTCGCCCCTGACGCAAGCTGTGTGCCGAATTGTCCGTTTGATCCATTCTCACTGCCGGTGTGCAATCGCCGACTGCCAATTGCCAGAGAAACGTTATTGCTATCAAATCTGGAAATCCGAATTCCTGCCGAGCAGCACCCGACAGACTGTACCGTTCTCGCACGCCTGACAAACTAAGGCCGCGCTTTCTCGCACACTTTCTGATTTCGGACACAATTTCAGACACTGCGAACCGCTGATTTCAGAAAACATTGACAGAACCAGTGGCACACTCTTCAACGAAAGCGAGCCCTTGATCAATCAGCAACTCACGATCGATTGATCTAAGGAAAGGCTTCGGCCGATTCAGAACGGAAAGTCGCCTTCGTAGCCTTCGAGCATCGTCTGAACGGCTCGATCAATCGCCGAAGCCCACGCCTTTGCCAATCCGTCGGACCAGTCCGCACCGTGCCAGTCACAGAGTGTCTCGAGCAGGCAATCCCGAAATCGCGGAAACAGTTCGCGCGGAATTCCCCATTCCCGATGCCGATCACCGAGCACGTGCAGGTAATGCTGAATCGATGGAAAATCGCCCTTCGAGTGCGCTTCGACGACGATCAGACCCATCGTCAGCATCAGCGACTGCTGCTTCAGGTCCACTCCTTCGAAAAGCCTGACCGCCTCGGGAACGTCTTTCAGGAAACGATCGTAGAAGGCGCGAACGACCGGCTCTTTCTGCGACAGAAGATCGGCGAGACTTTCCTCAAGCGTCATGCCGCATCCCACGACCGTTCGGTCAATTGCAAACTCTGAAATCTCATTCGCTGGCAACTTCAAGCACAACCGGTCAACGATTAAACACCCGCGCCAGTCAATTCAGAAATCGGCTGGCCGCCGTTGGCCAGCTTCATCGGACGACCGCGTTTTGAGGTGTGCACGATCGACGTTGGAATTCCCATCGCATGAGCAACGGTCGCCCAGATGTCGCCGGGAAGGTAGCTCTTGCTGAGGATCGACGCACCGTCGGAGTCCGTTTCCCCGACGGCAACTCCCCCGTTCAAGCCGCCGCCGCCAATCATGACCGACCAGGCTCGTGCCCAGTGGTCACGTCCGACGTTGCCGTTAATTCGAGGCGTTCGGGCGAATTCGCCCATCCAGACGAGCACCGTGTCGTCCAGCAAACCTCGCTGCTTCAGATCCGCCGTGAGAGTCGCGATGCCACGATCCAGAACCGGCAATTGAGTGTTGCGAAGCGTGTCGAAAACATTGGCATGCAAATCCCAGCCACCCATGTTGACTTCCACGAACGGCACTCCGGTTTCGACAAGCCGCCGAGCCATCAGCAGACTGCGACCGAAGTTGTTGTCGCCGTACGCTTCCAGTGTCTCGACCGGTTCTTCTTCGACGCGAAACGCTTTCATCTGCTCGGACGTCATCAGGTTTACGGCACTGCGGTAAACATCGTTGTGAGCCTGCGGAAGCTCGCCACGATTTGAATTCGCAAAGTTGCCCTCGACGGATTGCCAGAACTTGAGCCGCTGATCGAGCCTTGAGCGGTCCAGGCCGCGAGTATTCGCGTTGGCGATCTGCCCGGTCGGAGTCACTGAAAACGGAGCGTAACTCTGGCCCAGATAACCAGGGCTCATACCGCCTCCACCGATGTTGATGTACGCCGGAATTTCCAGACCGGACCGCTTACGACCAATCTCATAGCTGACAACCGATCCGAATGTTGCATGAGTAACCGTCGGATTTGGTACGAACGACGTGTGCATGAAATAGCGACCACGAGTGTGGTCAGCCTCACGCGTACTCATGGAACGAACGACAGACAAATTGTCCATGACCATCGCTGTTTTCGGCATGTGCTCAGAAATCTGAAGGTCGCCCTTTGTGTCGATCGGTCGAAACTCGCCACCATTTTTCGAGCCGGGTTTCAAATCCCAGATATCGATCGTCGGAGGTCCTCCACCCATCCACATCAGGATACACGCTTTGCCATTCTTTCTGGCCGTGGCCGCATGAGCCTGCACGTGATCGATAAACTGCAGAGTCGGTGCCAGCGTGGCTGCTCCCAGCAGATGCTGCATGAAATGGCGACGAGGCAAACGTGATGACGACAGTTTCGACATGGCTGAACTCCGGATTTCCCGCAACACAAAACTCGCACAACCACCGTGCCGATGAATCGCGTTCGGCACGCGCCAGCTCGAGACGGCAGAAAAGCAACTGGCATTCCGATCGGCAGCCACCACAGCCACATCTTCAACTTTCAGACCAGAGAAACACTCTATGCCACGCGTGATTCCGGGTTTCGAGAAATTTCAGTCTTCCACAACCAAACGCCAGACCTGACGCGAGTTGCCGAACTGCTGCGCGGCTACGGCACACTCAAGTCACGTTCCGCACTGTGTTTCGCGACTCGTCTTCACATGCGAGACGCTGACGACGACTTGAGTCGCATTCCGGGATGCCAACAAAAAAACTTCAGCATCAGCAACAGCCAGGAAACCAGTTCTGCTGCTGTTTCTGCAGAACTATTGTGGATCATTCTGCGGTGACATTTCTGTGACAGAAGTTTGAAACGGCTGTGACCAAAGCGGCACAAATCCTGTAGCACCGGTCAGCGATGAATTCATTGACAACTTACCCCTACAGGAACAGAACGATGCCCAGCGGAATTCTCGAAACCGACACCACCGTCGACGACTCGGCCACAGTTCCTTCGCAAACAGCCCCCTTGACGAACAGCGCCGCCAGCAGGCAGAAAGCGGAGTTCAGCAAGGCCGGACCGTTTGAAAACGCGAAGCTCTCGTGGAACCGCATTGACTGGACGGTACTTGGCTGGATGCTGCTGGTGCATGCGGGGTGCCTGGCCGCTCCATTTTATTTTTCGTGGCCCGCTCTCGCGGTCGCTGTCGGGCTGCACTGGCTGACGTGCAGCATCGGCGTTTGCCTGGGATATCACAGAAACCTTTCGCACGCCTCATTTCGGTTACCCGCTCCCGTGCGTTTTTTCACGACACTGTGCGGAGTCCTCTCTGGCG
>JADHNX010000105.1 GCA_016779365.1 Planctomycetaceae bacterium | reverse complement strand
AGACGGTCGAGGAGAAACTCGGAACCCTGGGGACTCAGCGAGTCCGCTTGATTCCGGGCCGTATCGTCGACCTCGTCTACTACTAACAGATCGCGGATTCGTTCGGCACATGTGGCAATCAGAAACTGAGCAGGACGGCGTGCAGCGATGTGCGTCGTCCTGTTTCTTTACGCTGGCTTTTAGAACGGAATGCGAAGTCCGTCGTAAGCAAGCTGCACGTTGGCCGGTAGCCGTGCGTTTGTTGCTTCGTGCTCAAGCGAGTGGGAAATGTGGGTCAGCCAGGTTCGCTTCGGTTTCAACCGATCGACAACTTCCAGCGCCTGGTCGATGGAGAAGTGAGTTGGGTGCGGCTTGTCTCGCAAGGCGTCAAGAATCAAATCGTCGAGACCTGCGAGTTTCGCCCAGCTTTCCTCAGGGATTGTGCTGACGTCCGTGCAGAACGCGACGTTGTTGAGCCGAAAGCCGAGCACCGGCATACGACCATGCAGAAGCCGCACTGGCTGAATCGTCTGCCCGAGCAACTCGAAAGATTCTTCGCCGATTCGATGCACATCAAACTGCGGGATCGACCAGCCCTTCGCCTCTGGCGGTCGCTTTTTAAATGCGTAGCCAAAGGCGCTTCGCATCGTGATTTCCGTTGCCTCCTCCATGTAGATCGGCAGCGGATACCCCAGCCGATGCGGAAACAGCCGAGTGTCGTCCAGACCGAAGAGATGGTCGACGTGCCCGTGAGTAAAAATCACAGCATGGGCGACCGGAATCTGTTCGCGAATGAGCTGCAGCCGCAACTCGGGCGACGTGTCAATCAGAATCGTACCGCCGGGAACGTGAACCGCGACTCCCGTTCGCATTCGCTTATTACGAGGATTCGCAGATCGACAAACGTCGCAGTCGCAACCGATCATCGGAACGCCGGCGCTGGTTCCGGTTCCGAGAAGAACGAGCTCCTGCCGAATCCCACCATTCTTTGGCGAGGGATAGTCATTCGCTTCAGAGGTCATGCCAGCACTTTGTCGAAAGGTGTGCCACTGGTTCTGCCAGTGTTTTCTCCGATCTGCAACCCGCATAGATAACCGAACTGGCAGCGCCAGCGGCACACACAGATTTGCATTTTCACTCGGTTTACCCGGCCTTCAACTCGTCGTTGAGTGCCCGTCGGTCAGGAAGCATGACGGTACTGACGCCTCGCTGACGGAACATTTCCGCCAGATGCTGATGGCACGTGAAGAACAGAATCTGCTGGTTGTCGCCGGTCTGTCGAAGCAGTTCTTCGATCGCCGCGCGAGTTCGCTGCTCGTCAAAGTTGACCAGAATATCGTCCAGTACGATTGGCAGTTCGACGCCCTCATTTGAGAAGTGTTCGATCATGGCAAATCGAATCGCCAGGAAGAGCTGCTCCCGAGTTCCGCCACTGAGATGTTCGATTCTCAGCGTGTTGCCGTCCGCATCGTCGACGCACAGCGTTCGCTCGCCCATTGGAGTCCAGATATTGTCGTAGCGTTCTCCGCTGAGTCTGCTGAGATACTCTTTCGCCCTGGCAAGAATTGGCGGCTGATGACTCTGTTCGAATTCGACTCGTAACTCTTCGAGCGAGTTCGTCGACCAGGCAAGAGCAAACCACTCTTCAGCCTGTGACGTGAGTTCTGAAAGCAGTTGCTCGCGTTCGAAGCGAAGCTCCGCTCCGGTCTGATCGTTTTCGATCAGTTCGATTTCGCGTTTGAAACGTCCAAGATTCTCAAACGCGTCTTCGATGTCGATTTCCAGGTCGTCGAGTTCGCTTCGAATTGTCTCGATACATTTAGCGTTATGCTCGGGGTCGTAGTTTTCGAGATCGCTTTCAACGATGGCCATCGTCGACTCACCAGAAGCTGCGGTCGCCAGTTCCTGCTGTGCCCGGTCCAGCAGTTCTTCCAGTTCGAAACGCCGTTCCAGCAGTGAAGCCCGGTCCTGAAACTCTTCCCGCGAAACGGCTCCACCTCGAACAAGAATCGCATCACGCTGAGACTCCAGCCGACGAATGCGGTCGCGAAACTTCGATGCTTCGAGTCGCCGCTGCCGAGCTTCGCGTTTGCACTGGCGTCGCTGCTGATTCAGTTCTGAAACTCGTGTCAGAATCTGAGCCCAATGATCGAGTACCGGGACGGGATCGGAATAGTCGACTTTCCACTGCTGCAGACGGTGCCCGAACTCTTCGACACGTTTGCGGAAACGCTCCAGCATCCGGCGAGACAACTGCGTGTCTTCGTCCAGAGCGTCGGCTCGCTGGAGTATCATTGCCGCTCGGCCCACCTGATCCCGCTGCCAGATCGCCTTGTCAATGTCGACAGTTTCTTCGAGCCCCTGCTCGATCAGGTGGGTACACCAATCCTGCCGAGCGGCGCCGTAGTCACGTTGAACATCCCGCAGCCGATGCCGCATTTCGACAAGCTCCGGTCGGATTTTTGCGACCCATTCCTCGATCCGCTCCAGCAATTCGAGTTCCCGCAGACGTTCCAGACACTGTCTGAGCAAGTCGGCTTCAGACAACCACGACGGTCGTGCTTCATCCTCGACCGAAGCCGACGCTGCTGCGTCTTCAATCCCGGACTCATCAGCGGCGCGAGAGACTCGGCTCACCGGAGTCGACGAAACGGGCACTGGCGAGTCGCTACTGTTCGCCAGGTTGGCAGCCGAAACACGAGCCATCATGTCGGCGATGCTCTCGGTTTCGCCGGGAACCGTCACAAACCTGTCCTCGTCCTCCTGCCATTCTGTCTGGGCAGGCGACGTTTCGTTGGCTGCCGACTTCGATGAGACCAGTCCGGCAGCCTGCGTCTGTGCCAGAGGATGTGACTGGCTGGAATTCTTTGCCAACGACGCGTCTGTTTGGACAGGCCGTCGCAGTTTTGCAACCGAGGGAGCGATGCACGAGATGGCTTCCCGTGTTTCCTTGATGCGAAGTTGCTGCTCGCGAATTTCGTCTTCGAGCAGGAGTTTCTTTCGCTCAAACTCGCCCTCGAAATGACGCTTCAGCGCGAAAGGTGTTCCCACACAGAAAGCACCCAGCAACGCATAAGTCAGACCAGCGAATCCGTTTGACATGATGCCGGTCAGAATTCCGATTAGTCCCAGAGCCAGCCCCGCGACTCCCAACGCGATAAACACAGAATTGACCCATTGCGGCAACGCCGAGTGAAGTTGCAGGCGATTGAGTTGATTTGCCAGTCCGATCCGCCTTTGCGTCAACTCGGTCTCGCGAATTCTCAGACGGCTGAGATCTTCCAGTCGCGTCAGTTCAGTTTTCGTCTGCTGGATCGCCTGGGCGATGGTGACGCCAGGGAAGCTCTCGCGAGCTTCTGTCAGTTTTTCCTGCCGCCGATGAAACTTCTTCGACAACTTGCGATATCTGTCGCGCAGCTGCTGACTGCGGCTGCTCAGTTCACGAAACTCTTTCGCGCGAGTCGTCAGACAATTGCCAGTCAGGTGCGAGGTGTCGACGGCTCGCAGCCGTTCTTCGGTCCAGTCAGGTCCGATTTCTTTCAGACGCTCGGTCAACTTGTCGCGAAGCTGGTCGCTCTTTTCGTCGGTCTCGTCGACAAACTCCTGGACTTCCGCAATCCAGTCTCGCTGATCGACAAACGCCTGCAACGCCGGCCCGTAACGATGAAACAATGGGTCGATCGAAATTTCATTTCTCTGCTCGACCAGTTGCCGGGCTTCTGTCAGCAGCGCGTTGCGGCGCCCCCGTACGGAAGCCAGTTCCTGCTCGATGCTCTGCAAATCGGACAGCCCGTTGGCGGGAAAGTCCGGCAGATTCGGCAGTTGTTCCAGCTTTTTCTGGAGCGCCCGGACCTTCTTCCACGGCTCATGGACCTGCTCCATGTACTCGTGGCCGTGCAGTTGATGTTCGAGACCCTGCTGCCGCTGTTTGAACTCGACAATCGACTCTTCCCAGCGCTCCTGCTCTTCACAAAGCTGAGCATGCTTTCGCCGCTGGCCAGTTATTTGTTCGAGCTGCGCCTCGATCTTCTCGACTCTTTCGTGCAGCTCGGCGAGCTTTCCTTTGCCGGTTTCGACGTTCAAAAGCTCGTTGCATTCCTGTCGGACGTCCTCGATCAGTTGCAGCAGTTGCTGTCCGTCCAGCCCGAGTGACAACGAATAGATGTGCTCGGCGACTTCTTTCGACTCAAGCGTTGCGAGTTCCTGCAGTTCGTACAGGCCGATGGCGAAAATGTTTTCGTAGACCGACTCGCTGATACCGGATACCAGATTCTCGACGAGTTCTGATCCATCATGTGAAGTCTCGTCCGAGCGGGAACTCCCGTCGGTTTCGACCGGCCAGGAAGTGACGAGACCTCGCGAGTTTCCCTGCCCCGCGCGACGGATCATCCATGACTCGTGATCATGGCGAATCTGCAACGTTCCGCCCCACGGGCGAGTGCCATCGTCGTTTGCCGGACGAACAGATTCGCCTTGCCGGAAACCGTACAGCACGCCGCGAACAAATCGCATGAGCGTTGACTTGCCGGCTTCGTTCGGGCCGTAGTAAACGCTGATCCCTTCGGAGTCGACAGGCAGATCAAGGTTCTGCCAGGCACCGAAACGTTCAATATGAATCCGTTCAAGTTTCATCCGGTTTCCTCCTGAAACCCGGAACCGCCGTTTCTGATTGTTCTCAGGAATTCCTCATTCGTGAGTCAATCGCCGGCGTTTTCCAATCCGACCGGGCGACCCCGGCACAAATAAAATACTCAGTGAGCGACAAAATTGGTGATGATCTTCAGTCCGTCAGGCCGGGGCTCGGCCCAGCTTCAGATTTTGCAGACTTGCTGAGTCAGCCCGAGCCTGCCAGTCGTATGAAAAGTCTGCCCTAGAGTTCGTCTCGGTCATTGTCTCTTTCCGTCGTCGAGTCGAACCACTCGGCCCCGAAGGCTCGACTTCGATCCGCGACTGCGTTCTGAGAAACTCGTCCCGCGAGCGTTTCCAGCCTGTTCAGCCATGCCGATGACGAATCGTCACCGGCAGCTTTCAATCTTCGAACGACGCTGCCCGCAATGGAATGTTCCCGATCGATACGTCCCAGAAAACTGGTCAACAATGGATTGCCGTCTTCGCGGCCTGCAAACTCGTCGTCGTGATCTGCGGCGTCAGCTTTGTCGGATGGCACGTTCGCAGTTGATGATTCGGCCCGCAGCGTCAGGTTATGAATCATGTGTTGCCCGTCCGCCAGCGATGTGTCGGCTTCGAGCAGTTCGAATAACTCTCTTTCAGCGTCGGCGTCATGCAAAGACGCGTGAAGCGAGCCGCTACCGGTCAACACCCAGTTGAGGATCAGTACGGACGCACGATCGAGCCCCGGCAATGATTCGACATATCCCCGCATCGCCGACATCAGCTGATCCCAGGCCGCGGTCTCACCGATGGTGATGTTGATTTTTTCGCGGCGGATTGGCGACGTGACGATGGTCTCTGTTGCGATGCTGGCTCGCCCCTCGACCGTCACCAGCGAACATCCAGCCGGCCCCGTGTCAGCACGAGTCATTGAAGTTGCCGGGCCGGGGCCGTGCGCGACCTGTTCCATCCGAGTGACCGTTGTTCTCGCAAACGGCAACGGAACGGCCAGGTAGTCAACGCGGTGTGTTGCCAGCCAGGTTTCGACTGCTGATTCATCCGGCGTCGAACTGGAAGAAGCAAACGGCGGGATGACCCCAATGCGGAATGGTCCAATCCGCGACTGCCCCATGGACGAAGATTCGTCCTTCGAGATCACATTGCCGGTCGAACGCCCGAGACACGCCTGCAGCGTTGCCAGCACGTTGCCGTTCCGCATGATGGCGGTCGGTTCGTCGACTTCCGGAACAAAGAGACTGACGTTGTCCGGCAAATTTTTGAACGATGCCCAGGCATGTTGCGAATCTCGTGTCCCAGGGACGACGAACACGTCGATGCCTGCCTCGTTAAGGCACTCGAAACCTTCCCGGATCGCGACGCGGGCACGGAGGCTGCGGTCCGACTCGTCGAATGTGTCGCCAACCAGGAGCAGGAAGTCGACCTCGTTCTCGACACACGCTTCGACAATCCGCTCGAACGAAAGCAGCGTCGCGTCGATCAGTTTTGACCGAACGTCGTCATCACACGGGCCGATGTCTTGAACCTGGTGATCGGCCAGCACACCGGCTGCATGAATGAACCGCAAAGCCTCAAAGGCCATGTTCGAATCCTTTCGAAACTCACGGGCTGTGCCCGTTTTTAACTGCTCGATTCACCGAGCGAGCTGCTTGTCCGAACCGGTACGCGCAGCACCTGCCGACAAAGTGGGGCGAGTCTAACTCCAGTCCGGATCTGGAGAAAGAGCGATTCAGGCGAGCGTCACAACGCTGGATCGAGTGAGTTGTGTTCCCGCCGTTTGCCTTCTTGATAAAGCTCTTCCATTTGCTGGATCGAGACATTCCGGATGTCCAGACCCTGCTCGCGCAAGCGAGTCTCGATGTACCGAAACCGACGCTCGAACTTTGCATTACTTTTTCGGAGAGCTTCTTCAGGATTGACCTGCCACCGGCGTGCGATATTGGCGATGACGAAAAGGACGTCTCCGAGTTCTCCTTCGATCCGGTCCTGTCGCGCGGCATCTTCGACAGGTTCGTCTTCTGTTCGTGGGCCGTCGACGCTGGCCGCAATGTCGGGAACCTGGCCGTTTTCAAACAGCTCGTCCGCCAGCTCCGCGACCTCTTCGTTCAGCTTGTCGAACAACATCGCTCGATGCGGAAAGTCGTAGCCAACCTGGGCGGCTTTTTTCGTGATGCGTGCCGCCTTTGCAAGACCTGGCAATTCGACAGGGATCCCGTCAAGGACAGATTCGCGGTCACTTTTTTCTTTCCGCTTGGCCTTGTCCCAGTGCTGCGAGACGTCCTCGGCATTTTTCGCGACGGCGTCGCCGAAAACATGCGGGTGCCGCTCAACCATTTTTTTTGTGATGCCATCAATCACGGAGATGATGTCAAATCGCTGCTCATCTTTGGCGATCTGAGCATCCAGCACGACCTGCAACAGTACGTCGCCGAGTTCTTCGCAAATGGCGGCGTTGTCGTCTGAGTCGATCGCTTCAAGCAGTTCGTACGTTTCTTCCAACGTGTACGGCTTGATCGTCGCCAGAGTCTGCTGCCGGTCCCACGGGCAACCTTCCGGAGACCTCAACTTCGCGATGACTTCCGTCAGACGAACAAAAGCGGCGGCTGTCTGATCCGCATTCGGAGCCGCACCAAACGTCGCGGGGTCGTGATCCTTCGACATCAAATAACCGATCGTGATCGTCGTCCTGAAGACTTCGCCAAATATTCTGAAAAGGAGAGAGCAGAGGGGCAGGGGAGTGCAGAGGAAACTAAGACCGTATTCGAAAGCTGGCTCTGTTAGCTCTGCTTTCTCCTGTTGGAATTCTGAAATCTACTTTGAACTGAGCCCGAAATTCGTCGCGTGAAAATTCATCATCTCCAGGCCGCGCTTCTCGTAAATCACCGACGCGCTGTGGGGAGCGTCTTCGACGATCAGGCGTTCGAATGGAATTCTCAGCGCCTTCAGAAACTCCATGTACTCAAGATTGTTTTCGTAGTTGAAGCCTTTCGTTCCTACATGAACCAGAATCTTCAACGGCGGCTTGGGATTCTTCGCGTATTCCCGAGCGAGGTCCCAGGTGTTGTAGCCCTCGGCGAAGACCAGATTTTCGTTCTCGCGACCGTTGTTCTCGGAGATGGACTTTTCAGTCGAGTGTCCCGCCCCTCCCGGAGAGCACGAGCTGAAGAGTTCCGGATGACGGAACATGATCCGAGTCGTGCCGCGTCCGCCTTGAGAGAATCCTTCGAGGCCGCGGCTTTCCCGTTTAGCAATCGTGCGATATGTCGAGTCGATGTGCGGGATCAGTTCCTTGACGAAAACGTCTTCGCCCATCGAATCAAACTGCGGCGTGTTGTAGTGGCTGACTTTTCCGCCGTTCACGAAGACGTAAATCATGTCCGGGACGTCGCCGCTTTGCATGGCTTTGTCGATGTGCGTGGTCAGTTTGACGGCTTTCGTTTCGCCGCCGGGCCGTCCGCCGTGCAGGTAGTAGACGACGGGAAATCGTTGGCCGTCGCTCGCGGTCGTTTCATAACTCGGCGGCAGATAGATGCAGTACCCGACGTCGATCTTCATCGACGGACTCTTGAACGTGCCGTGCTTCACTCCTGCCGGCAAACCAGATTTCGGCAGCGGGTTCACCCAGCGAAACGGCGCCGGCGGCTTCTTCGATGCTTTCTTCTCATCTTTCGCCTTCTGTGCAAAAGCGGATGACGAGGCGACAATGACAACGAGTGTCAAGCAAAGTGTGCGAATCATGGTGTCAGTCTCGTTTGAGTTTCTCTGGGCGGTGACTATTGAATTTGGGGTCGACCGAACGCTCGGAAGCCGTCAGGCAGGAATCAGAACCGGACCTTTTCGGGCCGCAGCGTATAGCGATTTCCAGCGAACGGAGCCATCGTCAGGAAGCAATTCAGTAAAGACTCCACGTTCGAAATAGGGCATGCGACCTTGCTGGCCGATCGTCAACATGAAATTCACTTTACCATTATTGGCAATGTACATCCTGCGTCCGTCGGGCCAGGTTGTCTCGATCAACCGAGGCGGTTCGGGTCGACGAGCCGGCTTGCGAACTTTGTATTTCTCGACAACGTCCCAGTCGATTTCGCAGCCGAGTCCAACGCCCGTCGGAATTGCTGACATGCCATTCTCAACCTTGATCGGTTCTGTCAGAAGCTGATGTTGGTAAAGCTGGTGACAATTGACAGCCGGCCATTTAGCGTGACTCAGGACAGCCCCGAAATGTTTCGACCAGGTCGCAGTGATTCCCGTCCCGACAATCTGCAGCCAGAACGGCTTGTCGGCCATCGCGGCAACGGTCCCTCGATTGCGAATTCGACTGGCACCACCACCGATCACGAAGCCGTCGCAGATGTCTTTTTTCAGAGCGACAATGGCATCTGGATTTCCATAGTGCATCGCCACGGGCACTCGCGTTGCTTTGCGGATGGCCTGGTTGCCGGCGATGTCGTCCTGAAAGATGGGCGTTTCCCAGATGGTCATCTGAGGAAACTCGGCCAGCTCTTTCAGGATGGGAATGCCTTGCTCGGCGGTGAGCAGCGTGTCGTTAAAATCCAGGGCAACGTGAAAGTCATTCGGAACGACTTTCGCTGTTTCCTCGCACATCGCCCACACATCAAACCACGGTCGGCCTTTCGTTTTGTATGCTCGGTATCCCTGCCGGTAGGCCTCGGCGCACTCAGCGGCCATGTCTTTCGGTGAGGTGTCAATATTCCACCAGGCGAGCGGCGTCTCGTCTGCCAGTTGAGTTCCCAGCAACGCATGAACGGGAACTTCGCAGGCTTTGCCAACGGCATCGAACAGCGCCATCTGCAACCCGGCTCCCAGCTCGTCGTCCCACATGATCTCAACGGCGTTTCTCCCGATCGCACTCGCGACGTCGGCATCTTCCGTCGCTTCATACGTGTAGTACAGCAACGTTTCGCCGTGTCCTACGTGTCCGGACTTCAGCTTGACCGAGCAAATTTCCGAGTACATCCAGTGAGGAATCTCTCGGGACATCGCGCGGTGTGGAATCTCTCGAAACGGAACCTTGACGGTGACGCGATCGATCGATGCGATTTCAAATGCTCGATTCGAATTCGGAGCGGCGGCGGCTTTCGGCACTCCGTCGAGAAACCAACAGCCGGCATAAGCTGCCGCACCGACCGAAGAACTCAGAAACCGACGCCTGCCAATTTTAACGGTCGATGATTGCAGAAGTGCTGTGTGAATCTTAGACATGAGCGACTCCTTCAGTGTGAAACGGTCGACCGAATCCTGGGAGATCGCTGGGCGATCTGCCACCGAAACGGTCAGACGGACTGACGGTCGTCATGGTCAAAGTGGCACGCGTCAACTCGGACGGTATCCTTCGCAAATCATGCCAACTGAAACTCCTTCTGAAATTTCGTTCGATCTGACCAGCGAAGCCGACACTCAGTGGCTTGGTCAATCGCTGGGGCAATCTGCACTGCCGGGGCTCGTGGTGGCGCTGGTGGGAAATCTCGGCGCGGGGAAAACCCGCTTCGTTCAGGCTGCCGCCGAGGGACTCGATATTCCGAGGGAAGCGGTCAACAGTCCGACCTTCGTCCTGATTCACGAATACGAAGGCCGGTTGCCGGTTTACCACTTCGATACCTACCGGCTAGGCGACATCGACGAGTTCCTGGAACTTGGCGCGGACGAGTACATGTCCGGCGACGGCGTCTGCTTTATCGAATGGGCCGACCGCATGGAAGAAGTGCTCCCCAGAGACCGCTTAACCATCACCTTCGAAATCACCGGCGAACTGACTCGCCGCGTCACGCTTGCAGCCGGCGGGAAAGTCTCGCAATCTGTGCTCGGCAGTTTGAGTGGCCACCGTGGGGCAGGCTCCGCCTGACGGATTCCTCGTCACCGTGGGTCAGGCCGAGTCTGACCTGCTCGCCTGATGAAGTTGCGCAGCTCGTTCTGTGGATCAGCGTGCCGGTTTCGCAGAACTCTGTCTGGAAG
>JADHNX010000104.1 GCA_016779365.1 Planctomycetaceae bacterium | reverse complement strand
CGTTCTCAATATCGAACTGAGCCATTTGGGATTCTGCGTTTTCGATCTGCGACTGAAGCTGGTGATGTTCGGTGTGGTCAGTCGGAAAGTATCCCGCAGCCCAGACAAGAATCGTTGTCGCAAAAATCAGCGTTCCCGCTCGGACAACGAACGCTTTCGACCGGTCGTAAACGCGGGCCATGACAATCCGGAACGACGGCCATTTGTACGACGGCAGCTCCATCACAAATGGCGGCGTCTCACCCTTGAAGAATGTCTTTCGGAGTATCCAGGCGACAGGAACCGCGACGACAATTCCAACAAGGTACATGGAAAACAGCACGATCTCTCGCAAGGAGACCCAGTCGCCCGCGTACATCACGGGCGGAATAAAGGCTGTTGTCATCAGAATGTAAACCGGGAGTCTGGCCGAACAGCTCATCAGTGGCGCGACGAGAATTGTCACCATACGGTCACGTCGGTTTTCGATCACGCGAGTCGCCATGACTCCTGGAATCGCGCACGCAAACGAAGACATCAACGGTACGAAAGACTTACCACTGAGCCCCAGCTTTGTCATAAGCCGATCCATCACGAACGCTGCACGAGCCATGTAGCCGCAGTCTTCCAGAATCGCGATAAAGAAAAACAGCAACGCAATCTGCGGCAGAAAAATCAGGACGCCGCCGACGCCAGCCACGACGCCATCCACCAGCAGACTCCTCATGGGACCAGGCGGGATGTTGGACGAAATCAGGTCGGCAACAACTCCCTGCCCGGCATCGATCTGATCCATCAGTGGTCCGGACCAGGTGTAAATGGCTTGGAAAATCAGAAACATCACGGCGGCGAAAACAAACAGTCCGATGAACCGGTGAGTCAGAACACGGTCGATACGATCGCTGCGCGTGCTGATGCGTGTCTTTGGAGCCGAAGCGATTCCGTCGAGTGTTTCACGAGCCCATTTGTAGCGAGCCTTCGCTTCCACAATCGGCACCCGGCAGCCGGAATCTTTCAGCCTGGCCCGCGCATCCTTAAGGACCGATATAAGTTGCTCGCCGTGCTTGTCGGTCAGTTGTTTTTCAACGTGGCCGTCGACATCGATCAGAAGTCGCTCGACCAGGTAGAAGGGAAGTTTTTTGCTGCCAAGTGCCGAGAGTGTTTTCTGAAGAAGCCCGCATTCCGTGTAAAAAATCTCGGGAAACGGCTTCGGTCGCTCCGGAGCAACCAGCGTGTCGGAATGAATGATTGCCTGACGGAGTTCATGCACGCCCATGCGGCGGTGAGCTTCGCAGACGATGACCTGCACTCCCAGTCGCTGACGCAGACCTTCGACGTCAATGCTGACCTGGCGTGCCTGAGCGACGTCCCACATATTGAGAACCAGGATAGTCGGCAGCCCCAGATCCAGCACCTGACTGAGCAGATAGAAGTTTCGTTCAAGGTTCGACGCATCAACGATGCAGACGACGGCGTCGATCTCGCCGACATCCTGCTGCCGACCCAGCAGAACTTCAACAGACACCATCTCGTCAGGAGTTCTCGGCGACAGGCTGTACGTACCCGGAAGATCGATCAGATCGATGGTTCGGTTTTCCAGGTACAACCGCCCGATTTTTTTTTCGACGGTAACTCCAGGGAAGTTACCCGTACGGGACTGCATTCCGGTCAGCGCGTTAAACAGTGTGCTTTTGCCGGTGTTTGGATTACCGATGACAGCCACTTTGCGGAGCGTGGCGTTGACGGGGGAGTCAGTCGCGGACATGGGTTCTTGTGAATCCGGGGCGGGGCTCGCAAAGGAGCAGACGGTAGGAAGTGCCTTATGATGAGACTCAGCCTGTAAATCAGAATGAGACTCAGTCTCGATCAGCTTGCAGATTAAGAGCGCGTAAGTGTCGCACAGAGATTTCGGACGGAGGGAGTAACGGGATCGCCTTTACGGTCAGGCGATCAGCTCAACGACAACCCGCCGCGCTTCTGTCGCCCGTAAAGAAAGTCGGTAACCACGAATCAAGAACTCAATCGGATCACCGAGCGGAGCACAGCCCAGATGCTCAACTTCCTCGCCGTCAGTCAGCCCCATTTCCATCAATCGAATGGCGATCGCGTCCTCGCCACTGATGTCGAGTATGCGTGCTTTCTGACCCTCATTCAATAAGTCGAGCGTTGTCACAAGCGGATTCCGTAATTCACGCGGACGATTGGTTGGTTGACCGGCGGACCAAATCTGAAAATCACGACAATTCTTTACGAGCTGCTGCGTCGACGAGTCGACTTGGAATCATCTTCCTTGAAGAACTCTTCAGCTTTCAGCGGCTCCTCAAGAAGAACTCTCAGAGCGGTCACCTGAATTCGCCCGCCGTTGAGGAGCTGAGCGATGAATTCGACTTTGTCGCCCTCTTTGACAAGTTCAGTCTCGGTCATCGAGACGGTTACTGAGGCTCCCTTGTCGATATAAACCGGCGCACGTTTGAGTTGAGCAATGTTGGTGATGACCGTTTCGTAGTCCGGATAATCAGTGTCCTGCTGCCGGGACATGATCGTACCAGCAAAGTCGTAGCTGTTTTGGCTCTGGCCGATAGCTTTCGCCGACTCCTTAACAAAAGGTTTGATCTTTCTTGCCGCCAGCCCAACGTGGACGGTCCAGCCTTTAACAAACAGAGATTTGTTCGTCAGCGTGCCTTTTCCTGAAACGACCTGCTTCTCGGCAAGAAATCCGAGGTCACCTTTCGCCTCGACAGCAAACTGAATTCGCGGCGTGATGGGGACCGAAATCGGTTCTCCACCCGCTTCGCTTTTGATCATGAGCGTCGTTGAACGTCCCTTCTGAATAATTTCGGCGACTGTTCCTTTGGTGATGGTTGGCTGCTGTGGATCCTGCTGCTGATTCAGCTGAGCCGATGCGTCGCAAACGACACCGACCATCAGCGTTCCAAACAGGAACAAAAGAGCGATTGGTTTGACGGCGACCATCATTCGGCGGTTTACGGTCATGGTAAACTCCTGAGAATTTGCCGCTTCCATTTCACCGGAACGGCTTTGAGTTATCAGATACGTGCCGGAGCGGCTGACATGATCCGTTGAATGCCTGCCTCACCCACGGCGGCGGAAGGTCGTTCAGGATACCTGGTTTGCCCCCACGGGTTCCAGCCTCGCGAGTTGATTCGATCAAACGGGTGCTGTTCACTCGACAACCCGGCATCCCATAGTCATTTTAGAGCGGCGGCTGTTCGAGTCGGCTCTCGACGTCGCTGAAGACTGGCCAGTCAGTATCGGGATCGCACGATACGGAACTCGTGCAGGAATTGAATTCACAAACCGATGCCTCTTCGCTCGCCAAAATCCTCTCGACGATTCATCGCTTCCTGGATGAGAGGCTGCGCCGGCTGGACACTGCTCGTCCCAATTGATGATTCGCAACGTCGCTGGTCCGGCTGGCTGTTTTGTCTCTGTTTGATTTTCTCGACCGGACTTCTGCCTGTCGACGTTCGCGCCGCAGGCAAAATCGAAGTCGAGTACGCCGACTGGGGATTCGACGGTCGTGCGGTGCCGCGAACGTTCAACCTGTTGACACTCGGCGTTAAGAACCTCTCGAATGAGCCATTCGAAGGAACCTTGCAGTGCCGCCGGCTGCTGTCGGCGGCTGGTGGCTGGTCGGGGGCGGAAATCCTGCAGGACATTTACCTTGGACCGAACGCTGTCCGCATCGTGCAGTTTTATCCTTACATGCTGGACGAAGGCGAAGTCTGGGAAGTCCGCTGGGGTGACGGACTGGAAGATGCGTTTCTCACCGAGCGGCCTCAATTGACCAGCGGGTCGAGAATTATCCTCAACGACCCGATTGCCAACAGCGGAATTCAGCAAGGCTTGAAGGGCTTCCTGGAGAACTGGTTCCCGGTCACGGTTGTCGCCACCGACGCACTTCGTCTCGTCGTGATGGACCACGCTCCTCGCTGGGAAGCAACCCGACGAGACGTCTTTCGCGACTGGCTGTTTCGCGGCGGGATACTGCACGTTCTTCAGGAACCATCGGGAAAATTCCCGGTCATCCCCATCTCTGAACTGAATATCGAACCTCGCCCGACGCGATTCGGCGCGGGGCGAATTTACTGGCACGACCTGACTCGAGAAGCACTCAACAGGGACTACGTCTACGAAAAAATGTACGCGAGTAGCCAGGATCTGGTCGCGGTTGTTGACAGGGACGGTTCGACATTCGACATCGACCCCACATCCACCGAATTCATCCGGCGCGACGAGGAATTTTTCGAAGCGTACGCCGAATGGGACAGCGACCGACTGATCCCGACTCTGCTCAAAGAATTTCTTCGCCCCAACCACGAATGGCCGCTGATTTACCTGCTGTCGGGTGTGTATCTGCTGACGTTGTTTCCGGGGGGCTATCTGCTGGTTCGATCGAAAATCGATTATCGCTTCAGCCTCGTGGCGCTGGTGGTTGTCGTGGCTGGATTCAGTTGGCTGTTTTCGGTCATGGGGGCACGAGGTTACGGCGAGTCGACATCGACGACGTCCGTCGCCACGGCCCGGCAATTGCCCGACGGACGATGGGATGTCGAACAGTGGAACAGTCTGTTTGTGACGTCGGGCGGAGACTACTCGATTCGACTGGCGGGTGACTTCCCGATCTATTCGACCGCCGAAAATCTGGAACGAGTTTCAGGTTCCGTCATTAACGGGCGAGACGGACGGTTTGCTGTCGACATGCCACCATTCACCTTTCGAACGTTCGCCACCAGAACCGAAGCGTCGCTGGGCAAGTTTGCGGCGACGGTCATAGGTGCAACGGTTGAAAATCAGGGCCCCACAGAACGGGGAGAAGACGCCACAGCGGATGCGCCGCTGGAAGCATCTCCTAAGAATCTGTTGTCGCTGGAAGTTAAATTTGACGGAGTTCCCGCCAGCCAGGTGCGTCACGCTGTGATCCTGTTTGGCGATTCTTTTTACCCCGTGAATCTCGACGTGTTGCAGTCCGGAGCCGGAAACCTGGTCGGCGGATCCGGTGTCCCGGTGTTCGAGCGGATCAATCTCTCGCGACAGTTTCAAAGATTTGATCGAGATCGGATGTCGACGCCTGACGACACGCTCGATCAGTTCCACTGGCGGCTGATCGCTCGCGACCTGAAGTTGCGTCGTCGTGCTGACATTGGAGATTTCAAGCTGCCGGTCGACCAGGCTCGCCTTTACATTCACGCGGACCTGCCCCGTGAACTGGCCTGTCAGAACGCGGTCGATCCTGACGTCCCGTTTGGAAATCACAAGGGCCGGATCGTTTACCGCATCGACCTCACGATCCCACAGACCGAAACGTCAGCCGAGCAATAAACAGTTCGCAAGGTGCGACCTGACACACCGCAGAGCCATCCCCGAAATCCATTGAACAATCATGACCTCACCCGCGCCGAAACCTGCATCCAATGAGCCCGCTGTTGTGCTGCGCGGAGTTCAGCATTCGTTCCGCAAGTTCAAAGCGCTGGTCGACATCAACTTCGATGTGCCGTCGCAGTCGCTGCACGGGTTTGTCGGACCGAACGGTGCGGGCAAGACGACGGTTCTCAAACTGATCTGCACATTGCTCAGGCCGCAGACCGGCACCGTCAAAGTCTTTGGGCGGGACGTCGCGACCGACTACCTGGAAGTACGCCGCCGACTGGGATTCATGCCGGACCACTTCAGCATGTATCGGCAGATGACGGTTTACGAATACCTCGACTTCTTCGCGGCCGCGTACGGACTGCCGCTGGAGACTCGGACCAGAGTGCTCGACGACGTCCTTGAACTGACCGACATGGGCGGTCGGCGATCCGACCTGATCAACGGACTTTCTCGCGGGATGCAACAGCGTGTCGGTCTGGCGCGAGTGCTGGTCAACGATCCGGACATCCTGCTGCTCGACGAGCCAGCTTCGGGACTTGACCCGCGAGCACGCATCGAGCTGATGGACGTTCTGCGAGCCCTTCGCAGCATGGGCAAAACGATCATCATCAGCTCGCACATTCTCAGCGAACTGGCCGAGCTGTGCGACAGCGTCACCATCATCGACCGAGGCACCATCCGGTACTGCGGCACGATGCAGGGACTGCTCGACCATCAGGCTGACTATCCGACTTACCGACTTACTCCGGCTGAACCGCTTAACGGGCTGCGAGAGAAACTCAGTCAGGCCACTGGCATTATCAGTGTCGAGGAAGTCGAAGGTTCTTCCGACGTTCGAGTCGCGTTTGATCCGGAGCAGCTCGATTCAAACGGTGTGCTGCGAGCGGCGATGAATGCCGGCATCACGGTTACCGGCTTTGCACGAGCACAGCGGCACCTGAATCAGGCATTCATGGACCTGACGGAAAAGGGAGTCCGCTGATGGCTGCTCGCGGCACCTTTGCACTCGTCGAACGAGCGATGCGCGTCGACACTCGCCTGGCCCGAACGCACCTGATACGGCTGGGCTTTGCGTTACTGATCCTGCTGTTCGTCGTGCAGGTTCAGCTCGGAATCGCCAATTACAACGCACCCGGTCGCGACGTTTTCAGATCCATGTGCTGGGTCAACTTCTTTCTGCTGAATCTGGCGGGCGTCAGTTTCTTCTCGACAGTCATCACGGAAGAGAAAGAAGAATTGACGCTTGGACTTCTGCGCATGGCCGGGATCAGTCCGGTTGGCATTCTGCTGGGAAAAGTGACCCCGCGTTTGCTGGGAGTCATCCTGCTGCTGTCCGTGCAGCTTCCGTTCACGATTCTGGCGATCACGCTGGGTGGCGTTTCGATCGACCAGATTTTCGCAGCTTATGTCGCACTGCTGGCCTTCGCCGTCCTGATGGCGGGACTGGGAGCGTTTCTGTCAACAGTCTGTGCGCGTTCCAGTCTGGCGGCCTCGCTGACAACGGCGACCCTCGCAACCGTCTTCATCACGCCCTACATCCTGCGCGACGCCGGACGGGAAATGCACCGTGCCAAAGATATCAGCGTCACGACACGCGAGGCACTCTATGAAGCCGCAGAAACCGTCGAACAAACAACGCCGCTGGGATCGCTCGACGTCATCCTGACGACCGGCTTCAACAGCAGTCCGCTGAGCTTTCAGGTAATCGTTGATCTCTCATTCGGAGCAGTTTTGTTTCTTCTGGCGTGGGCCTTGTTCGACGTTTCGACCCGCAACGAAGCCGTCAGCACGCCCGCGCGAGGAATGATGGCTTTATTTTCAAAGCGAGTCGCTTCTCAAAGCCGCGTCTGGAATCACGCCATCGTCTGGAAAGATTTCAACTTTCTCACCGGTGGCGTGACAGCAGTCGTCATCAAGCTGCTGGCCTATTCCATCCTGATGGGCGCAATGAGCATGATGATTTCGAAGCGGGTCCGAACTGACGTGACAGACAACGTTGGTTCAACGCTAATGGCGTCGATGCTGACCGCTTTGATCGTCGAAATTCCCATTTATCTCTCACGATCGTTTCGCGAAGAACTCCGCTGGCAGACCTGGTCCTGCCTGACGCTGCTTCCCAAGTCGATGACCCGAGTCGCGCTGGGAAAACTCGCGGGCGTTGCTCCTGCGTTTCTGCCGGCAATCATCGTCTTCACCGTCGGAGCGTTCATCGCGCCGAGATTCTTCGAAAATTACCTGTTCAAGAGAATCTTCCTTCGAGAAGACGGCTGGTACTGGGTGCTGCAATACATCCTGGCGGTTCATGTGATCGTGATGCTGTCACTGGTCGTCAAATGGGGAGCCGTACCGTTTGGAATTTCGGTCGTGGTCGTTCCCAACGTCATCTTCATGGCGACAGTCGGACGAAACGCGCCTGACGCAATCCTGGTAACCATCGGCGTCTGCACCTTCCTGATGGCTCTCTTCCTTCAATGGCTGATCATCAGGCAGCTTAAAATTCTGGCCGCCACCTGATGACGAAATTTCCGCCGCAGGGTGCGTCTTAACGCACCGTTCGACCGGCATGTTCAAAGACTTTACTGCCGGCTTACTGGCAGAGCCGTTCCACCCGTCTATCATCCGCCCTGTGACCAGTTCAGAAGATATCTAATTCGGATAGTTCGATGAGTGACGCTCTTTCGATTCAGACAATTGACTGCCGCCAGAACGACGCTAGCGAAGTGCTGGACGAGCTGCGCAGCAAGCTGAGCCCTCGAGGCAACATCGTGTCGGAAGCCGGTCGCCAGCGTACGATCGAGCTGTTTGGCGAGCCGCTTTCGCCACAGCAGGTCGTCGAGCGAATCTGCGATGACGTCCGAACCGGCGGTCTGGACGCCGTGCTGAACTACTCGAAGAAGCTCGACGGGAAAGAACTCACGGCTCAAACGCTGCGAGTCTCAGCCGAAGAGTTCGAAGCGGCTCACAATGCAGCCGATCCGGAATACCTCGCCACAATCCGGCGAATTCGAGACAACATCACCGAGTTCCAGACAGCGATCCTTTCCGCAGACATTACGCAGGTTCGCGAGAATGGCGATGCCCGCATCGAACTCCGCCAGCGTTACCTGCCGCTGCAGCGCGTGGGAATCTGCGTACCAGGCGGCGCGGCTGCTTACCCGTCAACACTGCTGATGACAGCCGTGCCAGCTCAGGTGGCAGGCGTCAAAGAGATCGTCGTTGTGGTGCCGCCGACCGATTTCGGTGGCTACAACACTGACCTGCTGGCAGCGTGCCACGAACTTGGCATCTCTGAAGTTTACCGGATGGGTGGAGCACAGGCCGTTGCCGCCATCGCGTACGGAGTTCCCGGTATTCGACGAGTCGACAAGATCGTCGGACCTGGCAACCTGTTCGTCGCTCTGGCCAAGCGACACGTCTTCGGCGAAGTCGACATCGACAGCATCGCCGGCCCCAGTGAAGTGATCGTGCTGGCTGATGAAACCGCTCGCCCGGAGTTTGTCGCTGCGGATTTGATTTCGCAGGCCGAGCACAGCCCCGGTTCAGGCGTGCTGATCACCTGGCACGAGCCACTGATCGAAGCCGTCCGTGAAGAGCTGACGAAGCAGCTCGAACGGTTGCCGCGCGGCGACCTCGCCCGAATCAGCCTGCTTGATTACGGCGCGTTGATCCTCGCCAGAAATGCGAACGAAGCAGCCGAACTGACCGACCTGATGGCCCCCGAGCATCTCCACATCTCGACCGCCAAACCGGACCAGATGCTGGAGCACGTCCAGAACGCCGGGGCGATTTTCCTCGGACACCACACGCCCGTCGCGGTGGGAGATTACATCGCCGGCCCGTCGCACGTTCTGCCAACCGGCGGCACAGCGCGATTTGCCAACGGCCTGTGCTCGAACGATTTTCTGAAACGATCGTCCGTCATCTGGTACAACGAAGCCGCACTGTCAGAAGCCGCCGACGATCTTCGAGCGATGGCCACCAAAGAAGGTCTGACGGCTCACAGCGAAAGCGTCGACGTCCGCCTGCGGAAGTAACCGTCGGGCAAACCCCGCAACTATTTCTGCCGTGAGCCACTGGCTCTGCCGGAATGTTTTCTGATTGAGCGTCTCCTGAAGAATGGCACTGGCAAAGCCAGTCGCACACTACACCTTCCAAGCTTCAGCAAGGCTTCGTCTTCAGCCAGCAGTCAGAAGAGTTCAGCAAGTAGCTCGACGATCTGCTGCGACGTTGTGCCGTCGCCGTAGGGGTTAATCGCTTCGGCCATCTGCCGGTAATGCGTCTCGTCGGAAAGCAGACGCTCGGCTTCGAAAAGAATCTTCTCTTCGTTTGTTCCGACCAGTCGAACCCCTCCGTCGAGGCCTTCCTGACGCTCGGTCTGGTCGCGCATGACGAGGACCGGCTTGCCGAGTGACGGGGCTTCTTCCTGAACGCCTCCCGAGTCGGTCAGGATAAACGTCGCCCCACACATCAGAGCAACGAACGGCTCGTAAGACTGCGGCGCGATCAGCCGAACATTTGCCAACTCGCCGAGGACACGATTAACCGGCTCCTGAACTCGCGGGTTGAGGTGTACCGGATAAACGATGTCCAGTTCCGGATGCCGCTGAGCGAGCGTCGCGATGGCTCGGCAGATTGACTCAAAGCCGTCGCCGAAACTTTCCCGCCGATGCCCGGTGACGAGAATGTAAGGCCGTTCGAACTGACTGGTCAGTTCTCTGGTCGCGTTGCTCTGCTTCCTGGATTCGATGCGGTCGCGAACCTGCAGCAACGCATCAATGACCGGATTTCCGGTGACGAAGACCGAGGCCGCGTCGACGCCCTCATCGAGCAGTGTTTGCCGGTTGTTCTCTGTCGCTGCGAAATGCCAGCGTGCGAGGCGCGTCGTAAGAACACGGTTCATTTCCTCGGGAAACGGGGCGCGAATGTCGCCGGTTCGAAGGCCAGCTTCGACGTGCCCGATTGGAACGTCCTGATAGAACGCGGCGAGCGCCGAGCAGAAAGTCGTCGTCGTATCCCCCTGAACCAGAATCGCGTCCGGTTTCAGATCGCCGATGACCGGTGTCAACTGGTCGATGATTCGCGAGGTCAATGCCGCCAGCGTCTGACCGGGCTGCATCAGGTTCAGATCGACATGCGGAGTGATTCCGAACAGTTCGAGAATCTGATCCAGCATCTCGCGGTGCTGCGCGGTGACGACGACCTGGGGTTCAAAGTCCGGATGTTTC
>JADHNX010000103.1 GCA_016779365.1 Planctomycetaceae bacterium | reverse complement strand
GGCCTGAATCTCGCAGTTGCTTCCGAATCTGCGACCGACGATCTGGCGGCATGTTGCCCGGAGCCGCGTCCCAGTCCGGCCAGACGGTGATCTCGACCGAGTCGTAGCCTGCGTCGGCGATCAGGTCGATCGTCGTTTCTGTTCTGAGCGTTTTGGCTCCGTACGTGCTGAACCCAAGGAGCATTCTCGACCCGGCCTGTCCGTCGTTTGCGTCAACACCGTTGAACGGAAGCAGTGTGCTCGCCGCAGCTGATGACACGGCGGTTACGGATCGGGACAGAAAGTTTCGCCGCGACTGTTGCATTTTCGATTTCCGATCAATCAAGGGTTCTCGTCGAGAGATTCCAGGGCGGGCTTCAGCTCTGGCGAGAGTACGCAATTCTTTCTTTCGTGGCGAATCAACCTGCTGGGACCTGGCCGAAGTTCGTGTCCGCCGGGGTTTCGCTGCAGACCTTCCAGAGCTTGCAGAGCTAGTAGATTGCCTGTCCTGGTGATCGGTTTGCGATGCATTCTTTGCAGATTTCCTGTCTTGCCTGTCGGGTTGCTGCCAGATGCCGTTTGGTCGGCTGCAAAACGGAAAAATCCATACTTCCACTTCAATTCGGGGAATCGTTGTAACCGATAAAGTTTAAACCACGCCGTGGAGTCTGCGCGGGATGTGATGATGTACCGATCGTCAGATTCAGCTCCATGGTGCTCTGGGAGCCGGACCGGTTTCACGGTTTGGTCAAACACAATTTTGGTGCTGGAGCAGCTTCGGATATCGAGGTCACGTATGAGACTCTCTGGAAGCGACGACTCAATGATGAAAAATACACGACTATCACTGCTTGTTCTGGGCTGTGTCTGCCTGATTCCGCTGGGACAGGTTAACGCTCAGTCTGGCGCTCCCTACGGCGGAGCCCAGGGCAATCAGTCTCGCATTCAACTGACGCAGCGGATTACTGCCGACGATACAAAGCCGAAGAAGCCGCTTCCTTACGCGATTTCTGAAATGCCTGACATTCAGGAAGAGATGGAGATCATTCATCGTCGCAGTCAGCTGATGGTCGCTCGTGCTCCGATTGCCAGAATCGCGATTGCAGATCCGTCGGTTGTCGACGTTGTGCAGTACAGCCCGAACGAGATCGGCATCATCGGTATGAACCTGGGAACCACAACGCTGACCTTGTGGTTCGACAATAGCCGAGACCCTCTGATTTACCTGGTGGAAGTCATTCCCGATCCGACTTTCGAAGATCGTTTGCGAAACGACTTCGGGAAGCTCGAAAAGCAACTTCGAATTCTGTTTCCGAACAGCAAGGTTTTTTTGGTTCCGCTTCAGCAGCGACTGATCGTTAAAGGCCAGGCACGCGATGCGGAAGAGGCCGCTCGGATTCTACAGATCGTTCGTGCTTCGTATTACGCGGCCTTCGGAAATTACGCAGGGTTCGGCGCGGCGGCGGGATACGGTGGAGCAGGTGGAGTGGGAGGCGGCTTCGGTGGCGGCTTTGGTGGTAACAATGGAAACAACTTCGGAAACAACGATGATGACGACAACAATGACCCCATTGTGAACCTGCTGGAAGTTCCGGGGAACCATCAAATTATGATTCACGTGACCGTTGCTGAGCTCAGTCGCGGGCAGTTGCGGACGTTAGGTGTTGACCTGGACGGTCTTGTGAACAACGGGCGTCACTTTCTTTCGTCTTCGTTGGGCGGTGCCGGTGGTGCTCTGACGGGCATCTTTGAGAACGGCGAAGTCAACCTGCTGATCAACTGGTTGGCCGGCAATCGGACGGCCAAGATCCTGGCTTCGCCGACGCTGACCGTGTTGAGTGGTCATCAGGCAAGCTTCCTGTCAGGCGGTGAGTTCCCGGTTCCGACGATTGTCGGTGTGGGTGGTGCTCAAGGCACGTCGACATCGTTCCGAGGATTTGGAACGTCGTTGCTCGTTCGGCCGGAAGTGATCGACAAAGACTATATCAAAATGGATATCACGCCTGAGTACAGCCAGATCAGTGCGACGGGCGGAAATGGTGGAGTACCAGGTCTTGATTCACGTCGAGTCACAACGACGGTCAAATTGCGTGAGGGACAGACCATTGTGCTGGCCGGTCTGTTCGGCATGACGATGACAAGCGAAGTTAATCGCATCCCGTTCCTGGGCGAATTGCCGGTCATCGGGCCGGCACTTTTCAACGCAAAGAATGCCGACCAGGGTGAGAACGAATTGCTGATCACCGTGACTCCGGAACTGGTTCATCCGATGGAAGCCGACGAAGTACCTCCGTATCCGGGTTTCTATGTGACAGCCCCGAACGACATCGAGCTGTACGCCTATGCAAAAACTGAAGGCTACCCCGATCAGGGAGTGTACCAGCTTAACCCTTACGGCTGGGGGCCTGGCTATGCGACTGAGATTGGTTACCGGCCATTTAACCCGTCAACATTCAGCAGCCCGATGCCGATGGGGGGCGGAGGATTCGGTAACTACCAGGTCAGCTCGCCAGGCTATGGTGGTTACCAGGCGCAGCCTGGAGCCGTTTATCCAGGGCCACCGGTCGCACCTCAGCAGGGCGTCCAGCAGTTCCCGGTTCAACCTCAAATGCAACCTCAAATGCAACCGCAAATGCAGCCTGGCGGAGCGATCCTGCCTATGGTCGATCCAGCGATGGAACAGCCGGTTCAGCAGATGAGCGGGATTCAACAGGTCGGGTACCGGGAGCCGCAACAGCGAGTCAAAGTGGCGAGCTGGTTGACCGGAAGCCGGGACTCTCAACAAAGAAACCCGGCACTCAGGCCAACGAATGCGACTACTCCAAGTTTGCAAACTGGCACGGACGGTCGGCTTGGTGCTGAGAGTCTGGCTGTGCAGCGTCAGAGACAGCAACAGCAAATGCAGATGCGACAGCAGAAGCAATACTGACGGCAGTGGCAGCACCAGCGAGGGAAGGCGTCACGTAGAAGATTACCCGGAGCATCAGGCCAATCGCGGTCGCGTGTCCGGCGACTTAACAGAAACCGGGGGGATTTCGATGATACTAAGACACGCCAGAAGCCTTGTACCAGGCCTGACGGTTGTGTGTGTGCTGAGCACTGTTGGCTGCATCAAACCGACACTTCAGTTTGTCCCAACAACGCTGGCCATGCGGAGGTCGCTGTCGATTCCCGACAAGTATCCGTTGGGAAGCATTGTTCGCACGCATTACCATCAGATGGAAACGAACGGCGAAGCCTTCGACTTCATTATGCACCGCAACGAGTTCGTTGATTTTACCGGCGAGCTGAATGCGTTTGGTCTTGATCACCTTCTTGAGATCGCTGCGCGAGCACGCAGTGCCCCGTTCCCGATTCTGATCGAACGATCTGAGAACAACTCAGATCCGGAAATTGATCAGCATCGTCGTCAGATGGTGGCGATGATGCTTTCGCAGATGGGAATTCCCAACGCCCAGTCACGCGTTGTTGTCTCGCAGTCGTACGCTCCCGGACTCAACGGGGACGAGGCGCAGGCGGCGTACTACCGCTTCCTGGACAATGATAACGACAATAATGGCGGCGGCGGTGGTGGTGGCTTCGGTGGTGGAGGTGGCTTCTAACGTCCGCAGCGACATGTTGAAAAAACGGCCCGGTGAACCTGGTTCATCGGGCCGTTTTCGTTTGTCGACAGGTTGTGATCTCGCGGTTCCTTTGCGTGGGACTGATTCTGAGATACCTTCGGTCCTGTCTGGCAGCACTCGGCGATCCGCTCAGTTGCTTACTCGGCAGCCATCGACTTAATCGGAGACAATCGTGATGAGACCTGCGTTCTTTTGTGTCGTTGTTCTGTTAACAGTTTCCGTTGTTCAGAACGCCAGTGCCGGTGACCGTCCTGAGATTTCAATCTGGCCAAAAGGTTTGCCGGCGGGAGCAAAGCCCATCAATGCTCAGCGCGTCGAAGAGTTAAACGGCAAGCTCACTGAAGAACGGATTTTTTATGTCGAGACTCCATCGATTACCGTCTATCAGGCTCCCAAAGAAACGGCCAACGGTTGCGCCGTCGTGATCTGCCCAGGCGGTGGATACAACATTCTGGCGTGGCCGAAAGAGGGGTTGGAAGTTGCCGAATGGTTCAACTCGATTGGTGTGACGGCTGCCGTGTTGAAGTACCGGGTTCCTCGCCGCGATCCTGAAGCTCCGCACGTCGAACCGTTGCAGGACGCTCAACGGGCGATTCGACTGGTTCGCCACAATGCCAATGACTGGGGAGTCGATCCAGAACGAGTCGGCATCCTCGGGTTCTCCGCAGGCGGACACCTGACAGCGATGACAGGCATGCACTGGCAGAAGGCTGCTTACGATCGAATCGACGACGCAGATGACCTGAGTTGCCGCCCGGATTTCATGTGTCCGATTTATGCGGCTTATCTCGGTCCAGATTACAAAGACAACGCTCCGGAGCTGGGACCGCTTGTCAAGGTTGACGCGAAGACTCCGCCGACATTCATGGCTGTCACCGCGGACGACACGCATCGCGGTTCGCTGGCCGCACTGTTCTTCGTCGAGCTGAAAGTTGCCAACGTCCCTGCCGAGCTGCATATCTACTCAAAAGGCGGGCACGGTTACGGCATTCGACCATCGGACCAGCCAGTCTCGACGTGGCATCATCGACTTGGTGACTGGCTGAAGGCGCAAGGCCTGCTGGACAAACCAAAGTCCACAAATTGACCCGATGAAGTACCACGTCTCTCGCAGGCTGAAGTGTGTTCAGGCCGTCTGAGACTTCTTGAAAATTACTGGCCTCTATCGAGGAAAGGAGCGGCGTGATGCGAATTGCAAGCGGAGGCGTGCAGCACGAGACGAACACGTTTTCGAAGACGCCCACGACGCTGGCCGACTTCGTGCGGGATAGTAATTGTGGAGAAACGCTCGCAGGCGGCGACACGATTTTCGAGCGCTTTCGCGGAACTGGCTCGATCCACGGCGGCTACATTTCCGGAGCCGAGTCGGCAGGTTTTGAACTGGTGCCGTTGTTGTGCGCTCGTGCTCAACCGTCGGGGCTTGTCGAGGAAGCAGCGTTCGAAACCATGCTCCGCTGGTTTCTCGAACGACTTGAAAAGGCAAAGCCGTTTGACGGGGTGCTGCTCGATCTGCACGGAGCGATGGTCGCGGAGCATCACGAAGACGCCGAAGGTGCTTTCATCGTGGCGGTGCGTGACGTGGTCGGTTCAAAGATTCCGATCGTCGTGACACTGGATTTGCATGCAAATATCACGAAACGAATGGCCGAACTGGCTGACGTGATCATCGGATTCGACACTTACCCACACGTCGACATGCAGGAACGTGGCCACGAGGCGGCGGAGTTGATCGCTCGGATCGTGAAGGTAGAAGTCACGCCGGTCCAGGAATTTCGGCAGCTTCCGCTGATTACGCTTCCCCCGAAACAGTGCACTCTTCGAAATCCCATGCAGGATTTAATGGAACGCGTTCATCGGCTGGAGCAGGAAGCTCACGTTCTGACGGCCACCGTCGCGATGGGATTTCCGTTTGCCGACATTCACGATACCGGAGTGTCGATTCTTGTGACGACGGACGGTGATGCGGATCTGGCTCGCGCAAAAGCGGACGAACTTGCTGGCTGGCTATGGGAACTGCGAGACGAACTTCAGCCGGAGCTGACAACGATCGAGGACGTCATCGCTCACGTCAACGAGCACCCTGATGAGGGACTCGTGATTTTCGCCGACGGATCGGACAACCCCGGCGGTGGTGCTCCGTGCGACGGAACCATCGCTCTGCAGGCCATGATTGATGCCGGCTTTCAGGGAGGAGCGGTCGGAGTCATCCATGATCCCGAGACTGCGGAGCAGGCTCATCGCGCTGGGGTCGGTGCCACAATTTTCGTCCGACTTGGCGGCAAGACGGATAATCTGCACGGAGCACCGGTCGAAAGGGATGCGTACGTGCGAGTGCTTTCCGACGGGAAATACACCTATCGCGGTCCCATGATGCAAGGCGTTCAGGACAATCTTGGACTGACTGCAACGCTGGTCGTTGGCGGTGTTGAAGTCGTCGTTTCTTCTCAGCGTCGGCAATGTTTCGACGCGGAAATGTTGAGGATCGCTGGCGTCGATCCGGCCGGTCGGCGTCTGCTGGTGCTTAAAAGCGCTGTGCACTTTCGAGCAGACTTTGGCCCGCTGGCGAGTCGAATCTTCGATGCTGACACGCCGGGAATTCACCGACCGGACCTGGCCGCATTCGACTTTCAAAAGATTCGTCGGCCGATTTACCCGCTCGATGTCGACGTTGCCGGGCCGTGATTCTCATCGACTGCCGGTTCGTATCGACCTCTCTCGATACCGCGAAAATTGATCGCGAGTATTGTTAAACCGGGAAGCTTTGTCCGCAGTCGCAAACCTTTCGCCTGACGTGCAGAACGGCTTTGCACTTTGAGCAGGTTTTCTGCCATTGCTTCTCGCCGACTGACGGCTGAGGAATTGACGATTGCTTTTTCAGCTTGACGGCTTCCATCCGCCTGGCATCAGACTGGTGAACGGCACACTGAGGATGGATTCCGGCGGAAGAGTAGGAAATCTCAGAACAAACCGGGCAACGTTTTCGTTCCCGAGGCTCGAACAGCGGCGCCGGTTTTCGATTATGCATACGGCTTCTTCCAACGTACGTGGACTCGAATCCGCACGCGGCTGCGGGTGAATTATTGGTGAACTGAAACTGCTGACTTCTGAAAAACTCCAAAGTTAATCGAAGAACGAAACTTTCAGTTGCTTGCCGGTAAGCCTGACCGTGACTGGTCAGCGCAAAACAAGCACCGGACGAAGTTGTCGCCCGGTGCTTCTGTCAGCTTGAATGACTGGCGAACCGCCAGCAGCGTTTAGACAGATTCGACGTTTTCAGCGCAAGGTCCTTTAGGACCTGAGCCGACTGTGTACGAAACCTTCTGTCCTTCATAGAGCTGGTCGAATCCGCCACCAGCGACTGCGGAACTATGGAAGAAAATATCCTTGCCATTTCCCTGGTCGATGAATCCAAATCCCTTGTCCATGATCCGCTTGATCGTGCCTTCTGCCATTTCTTCTGTCCAGTTTTTCAAAAATTGCGCAACCCTCATTGCGTGATACATTCACGTAATTCCAATTGCCTTCGGGCGGACTGTAGCCGATACCGAGCAAAGAATCGCGGCGCCACTCAAAAAAGAATTGGATAAAGCATCGAGCGAAATGATCGACGTCGGCCTCGCCGCTGATTCCTTTATTCGCCCGTAAATGCCCGGATCTGGTCGGGCGATGTCTTTCGCGGGGAGCCTGCAAGGTCGAAACATTGATTCGACCGGAATTCTGACCGGCGTTTTTTTGATGCTCGAAGGAGCGGAAGCAGCGGAACACGTTGACTGGCAGACTTTAAAAAGGCAGTCGGTGGAACCAGGTCAGCAGGGTTCCGACAGAGAGTCCGCTCCAGAGAAGTATTCCAGAAACGCTCAGGCTGATGACAATCGAGAGCTTTTCACGACTGATGTCGAATCGGCGGATTGGTTCGTGGTGAAACATCAGGCTCAGAAACCGGATGGACCGAGCGGACACTGTCAAAAGTGAGACCAGCACGACGATTGCGGAAGCCAGAACGGCGACATTCGGGACTAACGCGGCTCCTTCCGCCGATTCGACACCGGGTAGGAAGGCGTTTCCTATCACAAACGTCGCGCACCAGAAACCGGGTAACGGGGGGATCGCCGACAAGGTCAACAGTGAGCACGCGATTGCGAAAGCGATTGAACTTCGTTGCTGTCCGAGTCCTGTTACCTCTTCGGCAAAATCGATCGAGCGTCCCTCGCTGCTCAGCCAGCGCTCAACAACGAGTATCAATCCAACGGCGATCGCCGAGACCAGCAATGAGAAAGCCGCTGTCTCCAGGCCTGTCGGAAGTTGCCAGGCGGTCTGCGTGTTTCGTGCAGATTCGACGGAAATTCCCGACGCAGTGGCGATGAGCACAACGCCTCCCCATGTGATCCACAGATTGCCGGCGAAGCTGCGGATCGCCTCGCTTCGACAAGCCAGCATCGATCCGGCCAGGCAGGAGCACGACCCGAAGACAACGCACATCAACTGTGTCGTTGATTCGAACCCCGGCATTGACGAGAGAACGGTTTTCCAGAGTACGACTGCCGCTTGAAAACGCAGCAGCAAAGCCGTCGCTCCGGCGATTCCGGCAGGTGACGATTCGAACGTGTTCTGCAAAACGCCGTGCAACGGGAAAAGTCCAAACGCGGCGGCGTTGCCCACAAAGATCAGAACGATGGAGGCAACGCCAAGGATCGATCCGTCTCCGGCCAGCAGATCGAGACGTTCGGGTCGATAGCTCGCGGCCAGTGTTTCGCGGATTGTTGCCAGCGACGTGCTGCCGCCAAGAGTTCCCAGCAGCGCGATGCCGGTGGCAAGGCAAAAGAAACTGAAGATGTCGGTGACCTGGCGACTCTGCCGTTGACTGCCAATCCTGTCGATTCGACGTTGATTCAGTCGTGTGTCGAGCGACCTTTCTTCCGAACGAGTTTCCGCACGCAGCCTGAATGCCGCCAGAAGATTCGCGGCGCAGGCAAGCATCACCGTTTCCAGTGACTCGGTCATGACCGTGATCACTGAGCAAGCCGTGCAAATTAGAATCAGACCCGCAGGTTGCACGTGGGAGCCTTCTGAATTCTCAGTCAACGATACCAGGTTCGACTCGGACGAAGTTTGTCGTCACAACCGGAATTGGAATCGACCAGGTCAACGGCGTCCATCCATGCGGAAAAGTCCTGTTCTGAGGGGTGTGCTGGGGGAAATGTCGCTCTCGATTCTGCCGGTTAGCCGGTCGTAGGTCTGGCGTTGTGAGGAGAAAGGCTTCAACCAGACATTCAGAGAGGCACGATCCGTCCGTCTTACCAACTCCGACCTATCTTCCAGGCAGTCAAGTCTTGCGCGAGCCTCTCGCCGCAGAACTGCTGGTCGAACCGTTCCTGATCATTCGAGGAATGAACGGCACACCGGCGGGCCCACGGAAATTGAACTCTTTGGAGTGACAGTCGATGACGGTAGAACTTCAGGCACTCGGCGCAGATGACAGCCAATGCTCAGTTCGGTCACTGGATAGTGATGCCGTATTCAGACTGGGACGGGCTCCGCAGAACGACTGGGTCGTCAACTGGGACCGACTGATCTCTCGCGAACATGCTCAGCTGCGATGGCACAATGGCCAGTTGCAGGTGCGGTGTATGGAGAAAGCTACGAACTCGATCGTCATCAACGGAGAATCGTTTCGTGAGTTGAAGATCGATGTTGGTGGAGAGTTTCTGATCGGAGCGACAAAGTTTCGTCTGGTAGGCAACGCCGAACCTGAAGCGTCGTCCGACCTGGACATGTCGGACGATGAGCCGCTGGCGGGCCTGCAGACTTACCAGTCTGACGAGCTGAACGAGTTTCAGTTCAGCGATCCGATTCGGCAAATGGACATGCTGGCTCGTCTGCCGAAAATGATTACCGGTTCAACATCTGACGAAGCATTGGCCGGCACGCTGGTGGATGTGCTGCTGGAGACGATTCCTGCTGGAGTCGCTACAGCAGTCATGCGCTACGAAGGCGATCTTTCGGAGAATCTTGAGAATCCATTGGCGTCGGGATTCGATCCTTCAAAGCCAGCGATGATGCGGGTCGCTACTCGCGATGACTACGAAGGGCGATTTAAGCCGAGTCGACGCATGATCAGCTCGGCATTACAGACCGGCAAGAGCGTTCTGCATATCTGGGATGGTGACGAAGGTAATGGACAGTTCACCGTCAGCGGCAGCCTGGACTGGGCATTCTGCACACCGATTGTGGCTGATAACCAAGGTGGCTGGTGCCTCTATGTTTCCGGTCAGGGTAGCGAAAATTCGGGCGTCTTCATCGACGAGGATGTGCTGAAAGGCGACCTTCGATTTGTCGAACTGGTCGCGCAGTTCATCGGCTCGATTCGTCACGTCCGGATGCTGGAAGAGCAGAAAACACAGCTCAGTTCGTTCTTCTCGCCGCGCATCATGGACAGTCTGCTTGGCAAGGGAGCGACGTCGCTCAGTCCCGCGCAGCAGGACATCAGCGTGTTGTTCTGCGATGTCCGAGGTTTCTCTCGCAAGTCTGAGTTGCTGAAGGACGACCTCTTTCAGTTGCTGGCAACGGTCAAAAAAGCACTTGGGCTGATGGCCAACGGAATTGTCGAAAGCGATGGAGCCATTGCCGACTTTCAGGGAGACGCCGCTTTGGGATTCTGGGGCTGGCCGATGCCACTTCCGGAAGGTCCAGTGCCGGCCTGTCGAGCGGCGCTTGCCATCGTTGACGCGTTCGAAAACAAGCTGAACTGTGACGGGATGCTCGACGGCTTCAGCGTTGGCATCGGTATCGCGCATGGCAGAGCGATCGCGGGTGAAATCGGCACAGAAAAACAGGCCAAGATTGGAGTGTTCGGTCCGGTCGTTAATCAGGGGTCACGTTTCGAAGGTCTGACGAAGCAATTCGGAGTGCCGATCTGTATCGACGAAACGACCGCCGAATACGTTCAGACTTTCATGCCGAAAGACGAAGCACGAGTTCGTCGCATGGCTCGAATTCGACCGGCCGGGATGGACACTCCACTGACGGTTTACCAGCTTCTGCCGTCTTTCAGACATGACCCGACGGTTTGCGACGAGA
>JADHNX010000102.1 GCA_016779365.1 Planctomycetaceae bacterium | reverse complement strand
GCGGTGACGCGAATGGCAATCTGGTAGGGCCTGTCACATCGCGCAGGTTCGGTGAGATTGTGCACGTTCCAATTGAGCGATGAGGATGCCCTGTCTTGCTCCGCACGAGATTCTGAGTGGTAGATTTTCCCCGAGAACGAGGTTCGGCGCGCAAGTAGTAACACAATCTGCGCTGGGAAGCTGGTTCTTCAGATGAGCGAACCGGGCCCGTTCAATGGGAGAAGTGGAGAAATGCAAAGCAGGATCAGCGGTTCGGCTTGTCAGCTTCGCGAGACCGGAGCCGAACCTGGCCAGGTACCGATTGTGCCGATGGGCACTGTACTTGTTGACCTGGCTCAGGTCTTTGCCCGGCACGAGACTCAGCATGTTCTCGTTCAGGAAGCCGCTGGTGGTTTGCTGGGAATTGTTTCCGCAGACGACCTTCGGAATGCCATGAGGACGGCTGCTGAAACTGATCTAACGGCATGGCATCATCGAACGGTCGAGTCGCTGATTTCAGTGACGCTCGAAATGGACGAGTCTGAGTCATCTGAGTGTGCCTCAGCGCCACGGAAACGGGCTTCCGAACTGGATTGCGTTTCAATTCGGGACGGTGCCGACCTGCTGGCTTTGATGACGAACGAGGATGTCCTGCTCAGTTGGAATCGACTTGAACCAGCGCTGGCACGAGCGGCCACCGACGCGCTCACCAGTCTGCCGAACCGTGCTCACTTCGAGCGGCGATTCCAGGAAGAGTGGCAACGAGCGTCGCGGCTCGGCCTGACACTCGGTCTGTTGATCATCGATGTCGACCATTTCAAGCAAATCAACGATACCTTCGGGCATCTTCGAGGCGACATGGTCCTGGCAGCGGTGGCTCAATGTTGCCAGAAGCAGCTTCGGTCGTACGACCTGGTTGCCCGTTTTGCCGGCGACGAATTTGTCGCGGTGACCTGCGGTTGCAGCGTCGAAGACATTGACCTCCCGATTCGTCGCCTGCAGGAGTCAATGCGTTCCCTGGACCTTCAGTTCAACGGCGAGCACGTTACGGCGTCGCTCTCGATTGGTGCATCCGTGGTCTGTTCGGGGCTTGATCGACTGACCGCTGACGACCTGCTCGAATCCGCCGACCAGTGCCTCTACAAGGCCAAACGCGGCGGTCGAAATCGCGCTTACCGAGTCGAACTCTTTGGTGACGGGACTTCGGGAACCCACACGCGAGTTGACGCCGTTCCGCAGAGCATCGAGTAAATGAAGCTCGATGCGTTATCGTGGAATAAACGAAAGTCGCAGGTCGTCGACGCTCATTGTTCCGGCGGCTCCGTTCAGGCCGATGCGAAGAATTGCTTCACGCGCGCCGACCGGAACTGGAATGCGGCGACCGGTGCGTTCCCAGTCCTGAGATCTCAGCCACGGGCCTACCTGGAAGTCTCCCAGTGATCGTCGGATGTGATCGTAGAAGTGGATGTAAAACGCGGGCTTTTCCCACTCCTCATCGCCCGCCCGGATGTTGTCGAGTTTCAGATCGAGTGACAGATTCACGAAGGCGATCTTGCGTCCGTCGATGGCGATGCCCTGCAGCATTCTTGCGGGACGCCCGGTCTCGTCATTCTTAAAAGTGACGTAGTAGTCCCCTTCCGGAGCGTCGCCTTTCACGCGTTCCGCCTGCCGCTGGTAGTACCAACTGTCGACCTTTCCGTCATTGTTTTCGTCAACTTCCAGGCCGCCGTTGACCAGTTGTGGATTCGCCGGGTCGGGCAGTACTCGGCGACCTTCCTCGGACTGGCCGGTCATTGGTACGAAGAGTGTCGGAATCAGCTTTTCCTGGACGAGTTTTCCGTCTTGCTTTTCGAACAGGTAGAAGACCTGCTGATAACGTTGCCCGAGCGGCACGATCATTCGCCCGCCCTCTCGCAGTTGATCGATCAGCGGTTGAGGCACACTTTCCGGTGAGCACGTGACGATGATTCGATCATACGGGGCGTGTTCCGGCCAGCCTTTGTAACCATCACCGGCCAGCGTGTGGACATTGTCATAGCCGAGTTTGCTGAGTCGGCGACTGGCTTCGCGGCTGAGCTGAGGGACGATTTCGATCGAATAAACTTCCTTCACGATTTCTGCCAGCACGGCTGCCTGGTAGCCGCTGCCGGTTCCAATCTCCAGGACTTTGTCAGTTGGTCGAGGATCAAGAGCCTGTGTCATGTAGGCAACGACGAAGGGCGGCGAGATTGTCTGCTGATACCCGATCGGCAAAGCCTTATCGATGTATGCTTCGCGGAAGAGTTTGGAAGGAACAAACTCGTGCCGCTCGACCGTGTTGAGTGATTGAAGCACCAGCCGGTTAGTGATGCCCTCGCCAGCGATATCCTGAGCGACCATTTTGGCGCGGGCTTCGCGGTACTTGTCGTCGTCGCCGTTTGCAGAGTTTAAGGTCGCTGCAACAACGAACGTTGAAAGCAGGATGAGCTTTAGCAGGATGAGGCCGTTCCGCTGGTTGGATGATGGCTTGAGCATGGCTCGATTCCGTATCGAAAAGTCGGTGAGCAGACTCCGAACTCGTGCGCGGTGTGCACGAATCAAAGCTTGACTTACGCCGCGTTATTCTCAAGGAAACGCGATAGTGCGAGCAAGCCGGGAGCATCAGGAAGTCCGCTGAAATCGGGCTCTGTCGCGTTCGAATCGTTGGAATGCGATAGTTGAGCCAGCAGGTCGCGAATGATCCGCTCTGCCTCTAAACGCTCGCGTTGCCAGTTGTCTCGCGATTGTTGCCACGCAGTTTCCTGCGCTTCAATCTGCGTGAACTGTGTCTGCAACTGTTCTTCCCGGCGTCTTAATTGCGACTCCCGTTCAGCCACCCAGTCAGTCAGCTGCTGTTTGTCGCCGCGGAACGATTCCTTCTGATTCTCGAACTGTGACCGCGCCTCGTCGAGTTCCCGTCGCTGCTGGTTGAGACCTTCCCGTAGATTCCTGACGTATTCAGCAAGCTGTTCGCGAGACTGCTCGACTCGTTCTTTTGCTCCCTCGTCACCGGTGACCTGAGCCAGTTGAGCCCACGCCTCGTCGACAGCGATCTGAGTTTGCAGAAGTTCCTGGTGCCGTGTTTCCAGATCCTCACGGAGTTGGTCGAGGCGGTCGCGTCGTTTTTCCAGATTCTCAGCGTGCAGCGCCATCATGTCAGTCTGGCGACGATTTTCGGCAGTCTGCGTCTGAACTTTCAGTTCCCATGATTGCCGTTCCGCAGCCAGTCGCTCGCGTTCACGGCTGGCGTGCTCGTCCACAGATTTCTGGATTTTGCTCAGCGTTGTCTGCTGACGTTCAAGCGAATGTTCCAACTCTTCAAGAATTACGCGACGACGGGAAACCTGCTTGTCTCGCAATCGCTGAACCTGGACAAGGTTTTCCAGTCGTTGCCTGGCACGCTGGTACTCGCTACGGAATTCGTCGCGAGCCAGTTCCAGCTCTTCGCGAGAGCGTTCCAGGTGATCCTGCTGAAATCGGATTCGGCTTTCGAGCAGCGCTCGCTGCTTCCGCAGTTCCGCTTCAGTGGTGTGGCGTTGCTCTTCGAGTTTTTCGAATTCACTCTGTACTCGACGCTGCTGTTCGATTTGCTCCTGCTCGATCTCTTCCCATGTGCGGCGACGCAGGTCGTCGATTTCCTGCTGAAATCGAAGATGCTCTTCATCGAGTCGGTTCTGGCGTCGTTTCAGTTCGGCTTCAGCGTCCAGTTTCTGCTGCTGCCAGTCTTCGATCGACTCCCGCAACGATTCTCGTTCGCGAGCGAGCAGCTTTCGCTCGGCGACGATTTCATCGGTCAGAGCTTCTGTGGTGATCTGCTCAGCAAGTTGCTGCCGTTCTGACTCCAGTTGTTCGGCCATGGCCTGACGTTCGGATTCGAGCTGTTCAATCAGGCGGCCCTGCTGTTGTGCCAACTGGCTGCGCTCGCGTTCGAGCGTTTCTCGCAGCTCTGTTTCCTGGTCGACGAGTCGCTGTTGAGTCTGGGTGAACTCCTGACGTTCGGCTTCGGACTTTGCGAGTGATTCCTGCAACGCCGCACGTTGTTGCTCAAGCTCCTTCGTTGCTTCCTGACGAAGGCGTTCTCGCTGTTCGTTGATTGCGGCACGTTCGCGGTCGATGTTCGACGATCGCTCGGCCATCGCGGCTTGTTCACGGCTGAGGGCTGCTTTTTCCGCTTCGACGCTGTCTCGGAATGCGTCGAATTCCTGGCGGGCAAGTCTCAGTTGTTCCTCGTCGTCACAGACCTGCTGGTCGTGTTGCTGCTTTTCGAGTCGGAACGCGCGCCGATCCTGTTCGAGCTGCCCGAGCTGAACATTCAGGGATTGCTCACGCCGGCTGAGATTTGCCAACTGTTTCTGAACCTGTTCGACAAGTTCAGCAGTTTGAATCAGCAGATCTTCTTCCAGGTTATCCAGCTCGGCACCGACCGGTGAAGGTGACGGCAACGAAGCGGCTGGCCAGGCGTCATCCGCCCACGGAGTTCGCTCGGAGCTGCCGCCCCCTGTCTGCAAACCCGAGTTTGCGATTGCTTCGGTCTTGCGTGGGGCTGAAGGTTGTTGAGTTGAGCGGAATTCCTCGCTCATTCCGGGAATCCTTTCCCTGTGGCGAGTTTGATTTGCAGGAAGATTAGCCCATTTCATCAATTGAAAATGGACGACGAATCGAGAAGGCGACTGCGAATTAAGGAACACTAATCAACACTGATTGTCGATGACTTAATGCTTCGAGATAAGAGAAGATCAGTGTTCCTCAGAGTCTGTCATCAGCAGAAATTTCATAACGCTCAGAATCGTGTTTTCAGTAACTTCCCGGTTTGAGCTTCTGCGTTTGAGTATTTCGGGAAGCTGCTTCGGAGTCATTCCTTAGAGATGAGCGTCGAGCTTTTCGGTGATTTTTTCTTTGGGCAAAGCGCCGACCAGACGTTCCACAACCTGACCGCCTTTGAAGATCATCAACGTCGGAATTGAGTTGATCTGATGCTGCGTGGCGATTTGCGGATTCTCGTCCGTGTTGACTTTTCCGACCTTCACTTTGCCTTCGTACTCTTCGGCAATCGCGTCGATCGTCGGAGCAAGCATGCGGCAAGGTCCGCACCACGGAGCCCAGAAGTCAACCAGTACAGGGGCTTCGCTTTGCAGGACGTCCGTATCGAATGTGGCGTCCTTAAATTCCAGTGCCATTGTGTCGCTCCTCAATCTTGAACGGTAAACGTGACCACTTGCCAACGAACCTGTCTCGGTCATTGACACTCCAGTCAGAACCTCACTTTGGAAATCAGGTTCGCCTAGAGTCACGGTGGATTTGCTCTAAATACAGTGCAGGCGCGGGATTATAGGTGGATGCCGAAGTGTGTCAACGTGCGCCTGAGCGGTTCAAAACGGCAGATTTTCTGCAGATGTTTTCGACGGATCGACGCTGTTTTTGTGCTGTTCTGGTGCAAGGGGACTACGAATTCCAGTCGATTGGTCGGATGAATCCGGTCGCCAGGCAGAGCCCGAAGGCGACGCCTGTCAGCAGGACACCACGCCACAGCCAGACCGCTTTTCGCTCACCGAACGTCGCCATCAGACGTCGTCCTTTGGCGGTGTGAAGCACAAACCATCGGTCATAACGAAGCGCGACTGTGCAGAGGATCGCGACAGTTCCTCCGATAAAAAGGTGCGGACTGATCAGGAGGATTCACCTTTACGGCCAGGGACAATTCGGCATCGTTGGCGGTCAGGGCAGAAGGGCTCTCGTTGTGAACTGCTCAGGCTTCAACGACTTTCAGGAACGCCGCGAGCCATGCCGGATGAGCTGGCCAGGCCGGAGCGGTGACCAGGTTTCCGTCAACGTGAACACTGTCGACGGCTGTTTCGACGTAAGTACCACCGGCCAGTTTCACTTCAGGGCCGCAGGCCGGGTACGACGTGCAGCTTCGGCCTCGCAGCAGACCGGCGGCGGAGAGCAACTGGATGCCGTGGCAGATTGCGGCGATCGGTTTGCTGGTTTCTGCGAAGTGGCGGACGACGTCCAGCACTTGCTCGTTGAGACGCAGGTATTCGGGGGCTCGACCACCAGGAAGCAGCAAAGCGTCATAGTCTGCGGCGTTGGTCTCATCGAACGTGGCGTTCAGCGTGAAGTTGTGACCCGGCTTTTCGGTGTAGGTCTGGTCGCCCTCGAAATCGTGGACCGCAGTGCGGATCTGATCGCCTGCTTTCTTGTCCGGACAGACGGCGTGAACCTCGTGGCCAACCATCTGCAGAGCCTGAAACGGCACCATGACTTCATAATCTTCGACGTAGTCGCCTGTCACGATCAGAATTTGTTTGTTCGCCATCGAGAGAGTTCCCTGGTGAGTCTTCAAGTGAAATTGTGAGTGATCTTTCCGATTACGGAACGTGGCCGCAGATTAGCAGTCGAGTGCTCGGTGAGTCACCTATTCACCCGCTCGTTCGATTTCATCGCCGATTTGATACAGCGGCAGGAAGCGGTAGTAGACTTCCAGGCAAAGCGTGCTGAGGGCTGTCGAGAAAACGCGTCCGCCGTACGGTCCCCAGGGAGCTTTGGGGTCCCAGCTGCCGGCAGCGTGGCCGGTCGTACGCTGGTCGTCGACCAGGTGGTCGCGCAGGCCGGTGTTCCAGGCTCGCCACTCACTGCCGCCGTACTGGTACATCGCGAGCGTGCCGTAGTACCAGTAGTAAAGATCTTCAGACTGCCGGTCGGGAAGTCGATTCATCAGATACTCGACCGCTTCCAGGCTTTGTGGGTTGGATCGGTTCAGGCCGAGCATCTGCTTGCAGAACAAGGCTTCGGCGGTCATCGAAGGTGACGGTGGCAGCGGCGGAAATTCCGGCGGGAGAACGCGGTACGCCGCCAGGCCTTTTTGTTCTCCAAGGCTGCGATCCCGCAGAAACTTGATCAGCAACTGGCGAGTTTCGACAGGAACCTGGACGCCCGCGATTTCGGCACTTTTCAGAGCCATCAACTGCCAGCCGAACATGCTCATGTCGCTGCGTTGCCCCTTGATGTATCGCCAGCCGCCGTCTTCTTTGTTCTGAGCATCGACGATGTAGGCAATCGCTTTGGTCAGAGGCTCGCGCAGGCGGCGGTCGTTCGAACGATCAGTCTGCATGCCCAGAGCTTCGGCCATTGAATAAGTCGCGATCGCGTGGCAGTACATTTTTGCGTACCGAGTTGCTTTGCCGCCGAAAAAACCGTCGGAATCCTGTTCGCGGACGAGCCAGCGTAAGGCTCGGTCAACCTGATCGGCGTACTGACCTTCTTCGTGCGTGTAGCCGGCTCCGAGAAACGCCAGAATCGCAAGTCCCGTCACTCCTGCGTCTGACTCCAGGCCGGCGTTCAAGCGGTCGACCTTCTCTTCGTCGATTCTGATTCGACCGGATCGTCCGGTGCAGCGGTCACCGTCCGGGCACATTCCGGAAAAGCCATCGGCATCCCAGTAGCCAGCCGGGTTCTGATGCAGGGCGAGCCACTGCAGACTTGTTTCGACTGCTCGCTCTGAAGCTTCCGTGCCGCCGTAACGCCGAGCCGTTTCTTCGCGCCGAGCCAGCGTCCGCAATCGATAGGTCGGCGGGATCTTTGTGGTGACGCTGGGATCGACCGATTCGAAATTCGGGCGGATGACATTTGGCTGTGGAGCGTCCGTCGGGAACGGGCCTGGCAGTCCACTACGAACCGCGACAACCGGTGACGGCAGAGGAGTTTCGGTTTGTGGAGTCAGATCGGGGCGAAATCTTTCGATGCCTCCCAGCTCTTCCATTTTCGGCGTGCGGGTTTTCAGTCGGCTGAATCTGGGTGTGGCATTTCCACCGCTGGCTGAACCGTTGGTCGTGTTTTCAGCGACGGTTCCGGCTGTCTTCTCCTGCAATGTTGACGGAGCTGGAGCCGTGCGACGCTTGATGGGTTCGTCCGTCGCGGCTCGTTCAAGGAAGGACGTTGGGTCAACAATCGTGGCGATCTTTGCGAGTTGGCGAGTGGCGTCGAAGTTGGGAGCGATCTTGTCGACGGAGCCGCGTGTTGGCGTTCGCTCGACGCTGACATCCTTGAGCCCGCTTTCGCGGACGGTTCGCCTGATTGATGACAAAGACGGGAGGTTGATGTCGGGTCGCGCTTCGGCGGTCGAATCGGTGACCGTTCGTGGTGCCGCCGACTGAATTGTTGGACCTTCGTTGCCAAAGTCGCGAGGTTCGGGCCGCGAGACTTCCAGTTCAGGCATCGATCTGGCGTCGGGGATGGTGATATCGGGTGGGGTGATTGGTTCCGGGCGTCGTTCGGGACTTTCCAGCGGTTCGAATTCGATCGGTGCATGATCGGTGCGTGAAACTTGCTGCCTCGGTTGGCTCAGCAGTTGTTCCCACACCGGAGTGTTTCCTGACGTGTCTGCTTCGATGGGCTCTTCGCCTTCGAGCAGGATCTTTCGGATCTGAAATGGCTCTTCGACGCTCGCCATCACGAGTTGTTCGGGTGGCGAAACTGCAACCGCTCCAAAGGCCAGCGAAAGATGCAGCAGCACCGAACACATGAATGCCTTGCCAGTCGGATCGCTGTCGCCCCACTTTGTGACCATCATCGTGATGAAGTGGATCGTTGCGAACAGCATCCCGGCGAGCAGCGAAACCCACAACGCGACCTCGACCTCTTCGGTGGTCGAGCCGAAGGTCGAAGCAAGCCACTCGACAAATTCGATGGCTGCCAGAGTCATGGTGATTCTCGCAACTGATTCGCGAGCGAAATGTGGCTGATCTTCGCACGGTGGCACGCGGCCAGTACGTCCATCACGTTCTGATAAGGATCCGGGCCGGAGCCGCGTACAACGACCGACTGATCAGGATAATTCTCGCGAGCCTGGCTGAGACGCTGTTCGAGTGCGGCGATGCTTAGCGGCTCGTTGCTGATCGAAACCTGACCGTCGGCGTCGACGTTGACGACGATTTCGTCCGGGCGACTGGTCAACGGAGGGGCGTCACTGACCGACGGAACCTGCACGTCGAACTGGCGTTCCTGCTCGGTGAACTGAGTTCCGACCATGAAAAAGATGATCAACAGAAAAACGATGTCGATCATCGGTGTCAGATTAAGTGTCGGCTCGCTCGATGGGTCAGCGACTTTAAGCGGCATGGCTTCCAGAATCCCGCCAGAACGGCAGGGCACGATGAAGGGGAAGTAAACGTCAAATGGGTGCCCGGTCACTGAAGTCAGTCCGTTCCAGTCGAATCGGCCTTCAGACCGCCGCAATAGTTACTCTTTGTGACAGGCGCGGTCAATTGCGGCGATCGTTGTTGGCAGCAATCGACGGCACCGACTTCGCAAGCACGGTTAAGTAGGAAGGATGCGTTGCCTTTGCCGATTCGCTCTTCAGGTTTGATGCGGTCGATCCACTTTTTCCGATCGATGACAAAGGGTGTCGCGGCAGTTCACGGCGACCGTGGAGAGTGCGCAGAATCAAACGCATTTGATGGTCTGCTGACTCTTCTGCGGCAGGGGCCAGAAGAAGCGAAGTTGTGAGTGCGGGACGATGATGGCGAAAATTGAAACAACCAATCGATTTCAGATGGGCAGCGTGGCGCTTGGAATGTTGATACGGCTTTCGGTTGCTGCCCTGCTGGTGGCATTGTGCGGCCTGCTGACAGGGTGCAGCTTCGAGCGGCAATGGCAGGAAGCGACTCGGTACTCGTGCCCCGAGCAGGAACTCGCAGGCTGCTGGGAGGGCACCTGGCAGAGTGACTACAACGGTCATCACGGTGGACTTCGAGCGATCATCAGCAAGCAGGGCGAGGGCTACTACGACGCACATTTTCACGCCACGTATGCGGCAGTGATTCCGTTCGAGTTTGAATTGCCGCTGCTCGTGACCGATGACGGAACGGCCTACGCTCTGGAAGGGGAAGCCGATCTCGGTTGGTTGGCTGGCGGCCTCTACACCTATAACGGAAACGCCACCGCCACCGATTTCGTCGCCGCCTACTGTGCCGAAAACAACGACCACGGCACCTTCACGATGCAGAAAAAACGCCCCTGCGCCGAATGCTTCGGCAGCGAAACCTGCGGGGCGACCGGTGGAAAGTGCGGCGCCTGCGGTCGGTGATTTTAAGCCCGCTTTGAAAGCCAGATTCTCTTCGCTGTGTTGAACGTTGCGGGGCCTCGTCGTCATGATTCGAAGCCCCTGCCAATTCACTAGTGAAGGAGAAGCCCCGTGCTGACTTTGATTGACCGTGCCGTTGTTGCGTTGTTTTGTGTTGTGCCTGCCGTCGTGGTTGGCTTGAGTGCTTCGTCGTTGTCGGCCGCTGATGATCCGGCTTCGATCGACGTCTGGATTGGGACCAGCCGATCGAAGCAGAGCAAAGGCATCTATCACGCGACGCTGAATCTGAAGACGGGCCAGCTTTCTGAAGCTGAACTCGCTGCTGAAATCAGCGGGCCGGGTTTTCTCGCGATGCATCCCAACGGCCAGCACATTTACGCAGTCGGAGCGATGGACGGTGAAGCGGTCGTTGCGGCCTACGAAATCAAAAAAGAAAAAGGCAAAGCGTCGCTGAGCTTTCAGAATGCCGTCGAGATTGGTGACGGCGGAGCGGCTCACGTTTCGATTGACTCGACAGGTCGGACCATTCTCACTGCTCAGTACGGTGCTGGATCGACCGCTGTTTTTTCGGTCAACGAAGACGGTTCGGTTAAGGAACGAACTCAACTGGTGAAGCACGAAGGCGGTTCGAAAGTCGTCGGCAACCGCCAGGACGCACCGCA
>JADHNX010000101.1 GCA_016779365.1 Planctomycetaceae bacterium | reverse complement strand
TTCTGGTTGTGAATCACGCGTTGTTCTTTTCTGATCTCGCGTTACGGCGTGATGGAGCGGCCATCCTGCCCGACTACGACATCGCGATCCTGGACGAAGCGCACACGATCGAAGGTGTCGCCGGCGACCACCTGGGAATCTCCGCTTCCAGCGGCCAGATCGAGTACCTGCTCAACCGGCTCTACAACGACCGTACCAACAAAGGGCTGCTCGTCGCGCACAACCTGCACGATTGCCAGAAAGCCGTCATCCGTTTGCGCGAGTACTACGCCGACTTCTTTGCGGCGATGCGAAACTGGCGTCAGGCAAAGTGTCCGGCAAATGGTCGAGTTCGCAGTCCTGTGGAAATCCCCAACGAACTGACACCGGCACTCCGAAAGCTCGGCATTCGTCTCGCTCAGGAGTCGGAGGAAATTGAAGCCGAAGAAAAACGAGTCGAACTGAAAGCCGCCTCTGAACGATGCAGCATGTTGGCCATGTCAGTTGACTCGTGGATTTCGCAAACCGAAGACAATTCCGTCTTCTGGATCGAAGCAACATCCGGACGACGAGAATCGACCCGGCTGGTTTCCTGCCCGATCGAAGTGGGACCGGTGCTGCGCGACGAACTGTTCAACGTCAAAAAGACCGTCGTCCTGGCCAGCGCGACGCTGGCCATCGGTGAAGAGAACTTTGACTTCTTTAAAAGCAGGCTGGGACTCACCAAAGCCATCGAGAAGAAACTCGGCAGCCCATTCGACTATCAGCGACAGGTAAAGCTGATCGTCCGCGATCGAATGCCCGATCCAACGGCAAAGCCTGCCGATTTTGAAACGGCTCTTTGTCAGGCCATCAAGCAGCATGTTCTGGAAACTGCCGGTCGAGCGTTCGTCCTGTTCACCAGTTACCGCACGTTGAAAAACTGTTCCGCCCGGCTGGGCTCCTGGTTCAGCGAGCAGAACATCGCACTTTACTGTCAGGGCGACGGACTACCGCGTTCGCAGATGCTGGACAAGTTTCGGAAGGAACCCGCTGCCGTCCTCTTTGGAGCCGACAGTTTCTGGCAGGGAGTCGACGTGCCGGGCGACGCGCTGCAAAACGTCATCATCACCAAGCTACCGTTCAGCGTACCCGATCAGCCGCTGCTGGAAGCTCGTGTCGAGTCGATCCGTGCCCGCGGCGGAAACCCGTTCATGGAGTACCAGGTTCCCGAAGCCATCATCAAACTCAAGCAAGGCTTCGGACGCCTGATTCGCTCCAGCCGGGACACCGGGCAGGTTGTCATTCTCGATCCGCGAGTCCGCACCAAACCTTACGGTCGGCTGTTTCTATCCAGCCTGCCTGAATGCCGGATCATCACCGACAACTGACCGAGAACCCCGACACTTCACTCCGGGCAGTTAAGGAAGGTCTGGAGCGAGCGTTGCCTGGTTGCGGTCGATGTTCCACCAGCGTTGCCAGGCGTTTTCGTCGAAGCCGAAATTGCTCCCGGTGATTTGCCGCAGAGCCATCAGCACTTCTTCGTTTTCACGATTCACCGCAACCGGGACCAGCTTTGTCGCTCTCGCAGCGCCGAGCAGCGGGACGACCTGCACGCTGTCGTAAACTCCGGTTCGAAGACCGATTTCAATTTCCGGCGGCAATCCCGTTCCGCCGGGGATGGATCCGTCGACTCCAAAGCTGTAGCCCTGCACGGGAACTCGCACTTTGTAGCTGTGAGTTGTGACGAGGGCGCGAATCAGTGCGGGAACCGAAGTTTCATTGCCAATTGTTGCCAGGACTGTTCCTGCGCGGCGAACCACGATGTTGTTCCGATTGCGCAACTCGTCAACCACCAGCAGCCTCGCTTGGTCGTAATGCGCTTTGTCGATCATCGACAAAGCCAGTTCTCGAAGTTCGCGGACATCCTCGCGAACAGCCAGCGTTGCCAATGGAACAACCGGACCGGGGCCTTCGATCTTCCCGACAATTTCGATGAACAGCCGCCGGACGTCAGCTCGCGGGCTCTTGCCGAGAAACTGGATGAGCGCAGAAAGTGCGTCCGGACTGTCGATGCCTCGCAGATTGTTGAGTCCGTCGGCCGCGCGTTCGGCATGATTGCCCGTTGCCCAATTCAGCCACACGCGAACTTTGGCATACCACTCTTGCTCGGCCTTTGATGTTTCGTCGTCGTTCCTGACCGACTCCAGTTTGTCGGCCGGTACCCACTTGCCGTTGTACTGGACGAAGCCATCGGCGATTCGGGTCTGCTCGTACTCTTCGCGAGTCATCCATTGCTCACGATAAAACGTGTGTCGCAATCCGTAATGCGCCTGACGATGCTCAGGATCGATGGCGAGCACCATTTCCAGGTGAATCTCCCGCTGCTCGTCGAGCTTCTGCTCGCGGCACCATTCTGCGAGTTTCCAATGAGCCGCCAGCGTGTCCGGCAGTGACTCGGCGCGGACTTCGTACTCTTCGAATTTCAGCGGACGCACTTGCTGGCTGGAGACCTGGCCGACCGGCAATTCGATCTCAGCTCCAGAGAGCAGTTTTATCGTGACCGAGTCTTTGGCTTTCCCGGCGTCCTCATCCGACGACTCGATGACGCCTCGCAGGACGCCGCCGGTTTTCAGATAGACAATGTCGGCCTTCGCGTCGCAGGCTGAAAACAGAACGAGACTTAAAGCGCAGAGAGCCTTGACTGGCAACTCGATGATTGGCGCCCGGGTGAATACTCCGCTGTCCATCGTTCAAGGCCTCCTGTCGGTCGCGTTCCAATCGTTGATCAGGTACTCAAGGAACGCATCGTACCGCGAGGTCAGACTCAATCGGACTGAAAACTCGGTCAAAGATACCGAGCAACGACTTCTTCCAGAACGAACAGGCAAACTGCGGCGTACGCGCCGGCAGCCAGATCGTCCGCCATGATCCCCAGCCCGTCGGGCAACTTCTCCAGACGGCAAGCTGGCCACGGTTTGGCGATGTCGAAGACCCGGAAAAGTAAGAAACCAGCGACGACCGCCAGCCAGCCGATGGGCTTGCCCAGAACGATGTGGGGCAGAAACACGATCCAGAAGGCGGCGACCTCGTCGTAAACAACCTGACCGGGATCGTGCTTGCCCAGCGCCACTGACGCCGCCGTGCAGATCGGAATTCCGACAAAGATAAACACCGCAGCAATTGCCAGCACCGCCACGACAGGCAAGTCCGTCTGGAGAACTCCCCAGACGAGCGGTGGCCCCAGCAAACTTCCGAAGGTACCAGGAGCAACCGGCGCAAAGCCGATTCCGAAACCAGTTCCCAGCACGACCGAAAACCGATCAATCAGGGGATTACGATTTGTCTCTTGCATTTGTTCGATAGACTCCACGGGCCGTGCTCGCCTGTTTCGTTTCCTGAGTGACCACGTTTGGGGGTTCGGCATTTTTTCGGGCAGCCTGTCCTGAGTCCGAGGGGTTACCACGAACTCAAGCTGCGGGCAAGCTCGACCAGTCAGCTTTTCAGAATGCAGGAAGCAGCTCATGAGTTCAGGCAACGACTATCGCGAGAATCCTCTCGCCAGAACGAAGATCATCGCCACGGTCGGCCCGGCGTGCGAAACACGTGACGCGTTGCGAGCCCTGATCCGGCGAGGCGTGGACATCTTCCGACTCAACTTCGCTCACGGATCGCACGAGTGGCTCTCTGGAATCGTCACTCAAATTCGGTCGTTATCGGAAGAGCTTGATAAACCAATCGGGCTGCTGGGAGATCTGTCAGGGCCGAAAATTCGCCTCGGAGAACTACAGGACGACAGCGTTTCCTGTCCCGATGGCGCCATCTTCACTTTCATTCGCGGTCGTCAGCCGGAAAACAATTCAGAACTGACCTGCACCTACGAGCCGTTGATCGACGACCTGAAAGCCGGCGATCGAATTCTGCTTGCCGACGGAACGGTCGGGATGCGGGTCGAAGAAACTGACCCTCAGGCCGGATGGGCCAGGTGTGTTGTCGATGCCGCAGGAATCATTCGAAGTCGGCAGGGTGTCAACCTGCCTGGAGTCGCGTTGAGCACTCCCTCGCTGACAGAAAAGGATCGCGTGGATCTTCAGTGGGCCATCGAAAATCAAATCGACTTTGTCGGTCTGAGTTTCGTGCGAAGCGTCGACGACGTCCGACTGTTGCGGTCGTGCATCGAAGCTTCCGGCACTGCGACGCCGCCGATGATCGTCTCCAAGATCGAAAAAGGAGAAGCCGTCGCGCAGCTTGAAGCAATCATCGACGAATCAGATGCCGTGATGGTCGCTCGCGGAGACCTGGGCGTCGAAGTCGACATCGTCACCGTGCCAGGCATTCAGAAGAGGATCATCCGGCTGTGTAACCAGAAGCGAGTGCCCGTCATTACGGCTACTCAAATGCTCGACAGTATGCAGAAGAACGAGCTGCCGACTCGTGCCGAAACCAGTGACGTTGCGAATGCCGTACTCGATGGTTCGGACGCCGTCATGCTTTCCGGAGAGAGTGCAATCGGCGACTACCCTCGCGAAGCCGTCGCCATGATGAGCCGCATTATTCGCGATGCGGAACGGCTTCTGGAGTCGCAGCCGATCGTTCGTGAAGATTTGTCTGCGACGTCAGCTCAGGCTCAGAAAATTACCGAAGCTGTTGCCATCGGCGCGGTAGCCACCGCTGACCGACTCGATTCCAGCCTGATCGCCGTGGCCACTGTTTCCGGACGATCGGCACTGGCCATCTCGAAAGAACGTCGGCTGGTGCCGGTTCTTGCGGTCTGTAAATCGTGGCGAACGGCCCGACGAATGACATTGCTTTGGGGGATCACTCCAATCGTGTGGCAGCAGGCGTCTCAGACTGGCGACAAGCTGGCAGAATTTGCCACGGCCTGGGGACTCAAAGAGTGCGCACTTAAAGTCGGCGACACCGTGGTGGTTGTGGCAAGCTCTCACTGGAGCGCCCGAAGCCACGACGCCATGCTCGTCCACGTAGTCGAGTAAGCGATGAGACCTTCGAATGTCTCTCCGCAATCGCTCAGCGCAGAGACTGTCTGCCGCTAAAGTGTCGAGCTATCAACTGAGATTCGTGATGCGTCCATCAACTGAAACCCCACTCAAGGAAACAACGGATGCCCTGCCTTAATTCCAGACTTCACCACGGTTACGTTGATTCTCACCGTCTCGTACTGAATTGGATTATCGCGGTCGGCGTTGCGTCAGGTCTGCTGGCTACCTGCGTGTCCGCAGCCGACGTTGTGACAATTGCCGGAACCGGCGTGTCCGGACTTGAACCTGGCGAGAGAATTGCGACTCAGACGCCTGTCGGGGAACCGTACGGACTTTCAAAGGGACCGGACGGCGCTCTCTATATTTGCGAAATTGCCACTCACGTTGTCCGACGTCTGGATGAAACCACCGGTAAGATCACCATCGTCGCGGGAACCGGCAAGCAGGGATACTCGGGCGATGGCGGACCCGCAACCGACGCAAAACTCAACGAGCCTTACGAAGTTCGTTTCGATGCTGCCGGGAATCTGTTTTTCGTCGAGATGAAGAACAACATCGTCCGCCGCGTCGATGCGAAGTCAGGAATCATCTCGACCGTTGCCGGAACGGGAGAGCTGGGATTCTCTGGTGACGGCGGCCGCGCAACGAAGGCAACACTCAATCGCCCGCACTCGATCGCGCTGGATGACCAGGGCAATCTTTACATCTGCGATATCGGAAATCATCGAGTTCGAATCGTGAATCTGGAGACTGGAATCATCGAAACGTTCGCTGGCACCGGCGAGCGAAAACCCACTCCCGACGGAGCATCTTTGAAAGGAACGCCGCTGAACGGGCCGCGAGCTCTCGACTTCGACGGAAAGAACAGCCTGTATCTGGCGTTGCGTGAAGGAAACACCGTCTACCGGATTGACCTTAAGAATCAGACGCTGCACCACCTCGCCGGTACTGGCAAGAAAGGTTTCACCGGCAACGGCGGACCGGCGAAACTCGCGACGCTGTCCGGCCCTAAGGGAATTGCCATCGGGCCAAATGGAGATGTTTTTCTCGCTGACACGGAAAGCCATTCGATCCGCGTCATTCGAGCGGCCACCGGAACGCTCGAAGTCCTCGTCGGAGACGGACAACGAGGAGACGGGCCCGCTGGCGATCCGCTTAAATGCCGAACGGCTCGCCCGCATGGAGTCTTTGTGGATCGTCACGGAACCGTCTACATCGGCGACAGCGAGGCACATCGGGTTCGTCGGCTTAGTACCAATTGAGTCGCTTTCACATCCCGCCGAGACGAATCGATCGGTCGGTCAGCGACAGAGAAATTGAAAAAGCCCGACCTTTACAGGTCGGGCTTTTTGCGTCGTTTGATAATGCAGCCGGCCAGCGCCACTTCGCGCGCGGGCCAACGCTTAAAACGGCACAAGCGACCGGCTGCGAGGGTAGTATTGCCGAATTACGTGCCGTGTTGCAGTCTCTCACACAAACTTTTTCGAATTCCGGTGAACCATCGCGCCTCCAATCCGGCGTGGCGTTTCTGGCTTTTCCACCCGAAAAACACCTGACTCACCAGGTCAACGTGTGCCACTGGGCTGTTAACAATCAATTCCGCGTTCGCTGGTGGGCTCGCCAGAAAGATTGGTGGACCGTTACGAAATCAGCGACTGAATTTCTTCAGCCGTGAAAGGCTTTTCGAGACGTGCGCCGAGCTGGCTGACAACTCGTGCCGCAGCGTGAGAAGCCAGATGCCCCGCCTGTTTCCAGGAAAGACCGTTCGTAATGCCGTAAAGAATTCCGGCTGCGTACATGTCTCCGGCCCCCGTCGTGTCGACGGCCTTTACCGGGATTCCCTCAATCGGAATCAGACGATTGCCTTCCATCAGAAGTGCGCCGTCTTCACCCAGAGTCAACGCGACGGCAGCGGCGTGCTGATGAATTTCCTGAGCACAGTCGGCTGGATCGTGCTTCTTTGTCAGGCTGCGGGCTTCTTCCAGATTGCAGAACAGGAGGTCAACCGGACCTTCAATCAGCTCCCGGAATTCGTCGCGGCAGATATCAATGAGAAACGGATCGGAAACAGTCAGCGAGACTTTAACACCGTGCTTGACGGCGATGTCGATCGCTTTCCGTGCCGCCGCTTTTGAGGACTCACCAGCAAAGAGATACCCCTCCACGTAGATCCACTCGGACTTTCGGATCTCCTCTTCGTCGATGTCGTCCGGCGAAAGCGTTCCCGACACGGCCAGGTTGGTGAGCATTGTGCGCTGGGCATCTTCAGAAATCAGGACGACGCAGGTTCCGCTCTGCCCTTCGGTTTGCGGCACCTCAATCGCCACTCCCAGATCGCGAAGGTCTTTCAGGAAGAATTCGCCGATTTCATCGTTGGCGACTTTGCCCGCGTAAGCCGTCGTCCCGCCGAACTCAGCAATGCCGATGATTGTGTTGGCGGCTGAACCACCCGCGCATCGGTTGAGCTTTGAACCTTCGAGCCGGCTGAGCACTCGCTGCTGAGTTTGCTCATCGACCAGTGTCATAATGCCTTTTGCGAAATCGAGTTCAATCAGTGTCTCGTCTGAAACCTGCGTCTGAACATCGACCAAAGCGTTGCCTACTCCAAAAACGTTGTATGCCGCCATGCGTAGAATCCCGCTGTGAGTGACTCTTGAGAAATGAAAATCGTGACAGGCGGCGGAGCATAGAACGCTGGCTAATCTCTGACCAGCCGGCTGATTTCCTTGAACTCAGGCGTCCCGGCACGCTCGCACCATTCAAAGAGGACAGACTCTGTCGTCGTGATGACGGCTCCTGAAGAAGCCATGCGCTGCAGAGCGATTTCACGATCGAGTGGTTTACGACTGCCGACGGCGTCGGCGGCAACAAACACTCGGAATCCCTGTGACAACAGATCGAGCACCGTCTGAAGGACACAAACGTGCGACTCGATCCCGGCCACCACGACTTTGAATCGACCTTCCGGATCCGACGCTGACGAGTTCCAGTCGAGGCAGTTCAGGCAACTGAATTCGATCTTCTCTGGCCTGTCCGGAAGACGTTCGGCAATTTCTCCGACCGTCGGTCCGAGACCTTTGGGATACTGCTCGGTCGCTGTCGTCGGCACTTCCAGGATGTTTGCCGCCTGGATCAACTTGAGGCAGTTCGCCAGAATCGTTTCCTGGTCGTTGATCACCGGCAGAATCTTCTCCTGCATATCGATAATCAGCAGACGGCTTTCGTCGTGGGACAACAACTCGTGACTGTGTGGCAATTCTGACATGGCTATTCCAGACGTTCGGTCAGCACTTCGTACAAGGTTTCTTCGTTCTTCGTTTCGCATTCCCAGACAACGACGACATTCCAGCCTTGCTCGGCCAGGACTACTTCGACTTCTTCGTGACGTTGGACATTGCGTTCGAACTTGGTTGTCCAGAATTCGACTCGACTTTTCGGAGTGTACGCGAACTGGCATCCCGGATGTCGGTGCCAGAAGCAGCCATGCACGAAGATGACGGTTTCGTATTTCGGAAGGACGATGTCGGGCTTGCCGGGTAAATCTTTACGGTGAAGGCGAAACCGGTAACCCATCCGGTGAAGCATCGAACGCACTCGAATTTCCGGCTTCGTATTCGCACCGCGAATCCGGGACATGTTCCAACTGCGGTGTTGCTTCGTGAGCCGATCCATTCTGCGGCCTCCCGACGTTCACTCATCTTTGCAGACGACGCGTCACCGAAGAATGTCGCCGAGGATCGACAGAAAGCCGTCGGTCTCGTCGTCCGTTCCGACGGTGATGCGAAGCCCGGTCAGCTCGGAACCATCCAGCGATTCCGGAAACTTCATGAATCGAATCAGGACTTTGCGAGCCTTCAGTGCTTCGTAAATTTTCTGATGACTGATCTCGGGGTGAGTTGCCCAGACGAAGTTGGCCTGACTATCAACAACGTCGAAACCGATTTCCCGTAGGGCCGTCGTCAGTCGGGAACGGGTCGCCAGGATCTTCCGCCGGTTCTCCAGCATCCAGTCCTGGTCTTCGATGGCGGCGGCAGCGGCAGCCAGAGACAGCGTGTCGCAGTTGTAGCTGTCTTTGACCTTTCGCATTCCGGCAATCAAATCCGGATGCGCCACGGCGAAACCGAATCGGATTCCGGCCAGCGAGTACGACTTGCTCAGCGTTCTGGTCATCACGATGCGGCGACCAGTTTCGGAGTGAAGAATTTCGCCCCGGTGAGGTTCGTCCCGAAAGTCTCCGTACGCTTCGTCGAGGACGAACACACCGTTCGGCGGGACCAGTTCGTGAATCGTCGCGTTGGACCAGCAGTTTCCGGAAGGCGAATTCGGGTTCGGAACCAGAACGAGCTTGCTTCGTTCAATCTGAGGTTGAACACGATCGAGATTCCAGGACCAGTCGGGTTCGAGCAGCAACCGTTCGTGAGCCGCTCCCTGAATGTCCGCAAGGGTTTCGTAGAGGATGTAACTCGGGTACGGAAACGTGACCAGCTCGCCGGGGTCGACGAAGGCGCGATTCAGGATCGTCAGGTTTTCGTCACTGCCGTTGGCCGGAAGGATCCAGTCTGCATCGACGTTAAACAGTTCCGCCGCTGCCTTGCGAAAGCGACTCGCCAGCGGATCGGGATAAACATTCAGTCTGCCGGCACACGCTGCCGAGACAGCCGCTGCGACGCGAGGCGACGGCGGGTAGGGATTCTCGTTCGTGTTCAGCTTGATCCAGCCGGTTTCCTGCGGCTGCTCGCCCGGAACATAACCCTGGATTCGATCGACGTCGGGTCGAAACAGACTCATGGAAATCTCTATATGAAAGTGTCTGGTGAGCGTGTCTCAGTCCGACAAACGCTTTCGTCGGAATCGGAGCGGATTATTGCGTTTGTCAGGACACTTCGCGAACCTGCCATGTTCTGCCGAATTCTTCGATCGTCGGACAGCCGCAAGGCTTGAGCGACTGAGCAAATGGCAGCAGTCCAACACTCCCTTTGACCCAGGCGAGGCTCCCGGATGACCGCAGCCGACGAAGCAGAACGCCGAAAACCGTTTGAAGAGTCGCCGTTTCTGGCGCTGCTCGGAGCCGAACTGGTCGAACGTGGCGAGGGCACGGCCACGCTCGCGCTGAATCTTTCGGACATGCATCTGCGGACCCGTGGAATCGCTCACGGCGGCGTCATCGCAACTCTGCTGGACACGGCCATGGGAGTCGCTGTCTCAACTCAAACGCCCGATGGGAGCTTCGCGGTCACCTGTCAGCTCAACGTTCATTTCATCCGCCCCGGCTGGAATGGCGAAAGGCTGGTAATCTCGGCAAAGGTGTCACACAGCGGAGCGACGACTTCGGTGGCACAAGCAGAAATGACGACCGAGTGCGGCGTCCTGGTGGCAATTTCCTCGGGAACGTTCAGTTTTGTCCGAATCCCGAACACGGGTAGCGATTTGCTGGAACGAAAAGCGGACTGATCCTGCCCAACCCGCCCTTCGCCAGCACTTATCGGAGGTCGTGTCCGTTTCACGAGGTCGCAAAAGTTGCGGAAATCTTAATCGACCGGGAATATGCCGCTCGGCTGGCGCATCAATTGGTTCAGCGTCTAAGAAGGTGTTTCCAGGTGAGAAACCCAGTTGTCAATTTCTGACAGAGAATTCAACAAAGAGGAATCCGTGATGAAATCATTCGTATCGAGTATCGCTGCCCTGTCTATCGCTTTGTTCGTTGTCGGCTGTGGTGGCGCTCCTGCTCCAGACGCTGGCACCGACACCGGTTCAACCACAACCGACATGATGCACTCAGAAGCTCCGGATCCAGCTCAAGCCGCTGCTGAAGGTGAAGAAGGCGCTGCT
>JADHNX010000100.1 GCA_016779365.1 Planctomycetaceae bacterium | reverse complement strand
TTCCTCGGCTGTGGCATCTACTTGCCTCATCTCCCCTGGTATGCCCCGAAGAAGTTCTTCGAAATGCATCCGCTCGAAGACATCGAACTTCCGCCATACAAGGCTGGCGATTTCGACGACATCCCCGCCGTTGGCCGGCGGATGGGCGAACGTCACATCAAGCACATCCGTGAGAGCGGCAAGTGGAAGGAAGCTGTCCAGGGCTGCCTCGCAGCTGACTCCTTCGCTGATGCCTGCGTCGGTCATGTGCTCGACGCATTGGAAAAGAGCCGTTATCGCGACAACACCATCGTTGTCCTTTGGGGCGATCACGGCTACGACGTCGGCGAAAAGAAAATCGCGAAGTCGGCGCTCTGGGAGCAGACGACGCGCACACCGCTGATCATCTACGCGCCGGGCAAGTTGCCGTCCGGCACTCCGGCCAGCGGAAGAATATGCAAGAGCCCGGTCAGTCTCCTCGATCTCTATCCGACGTTGATCGACTTATGCGGTTTACCGGAAAATGATCAACTCGACGGACGCAGCCTCGCACCGCTTGTCAACAACCCGAACGCCGACTGGCCTTATCCGGCAATCATCACGCACTCGCCCCACTGGCTGGGCAACAACCACGCCGTGCGCTCACGCGACTTTCATTACATCCGCTACAGCGACGGTGGCGAGGAACTTTACGACGTCGAAGCCGATCCACTTCAGAGGAATAACCTCGCCAATGACCCGGCCCACGCCCCGACCAGGGCGGAATTGAAAAAATGGCTCCCTAAGAAAAACGCGCCGCACTTTGGCGCACCCAAACGGAAATAGCATGAAACCCATCCTCACATTGTTATTCTTCCTACTGCTGGTTTGTCCCGGTTTTGCCAAAGACAAACGACCGAATGTCGTCACGCTCTTCGTCGACGATCTCGGTTACCGGGACATCGGCTGCTACGGCGGTCCCGTCAAGACCCCCGTCCTCGACAAATTGGCTGCAGGTGGCGTGCGCTTCACCGACTTTCACTCGGGAGCTCCTACCTGTTCCCCCTCGCGCGCCACCTTTCTCACGGGGCGCAACCACCATCGCACCGGAGTCTACTCCGTCCTTGACGAGCGTTTTCACCGGATGCACCTCCTGGAGAGCGAAACGACGATCGCAGAAGTGCTCAAAGAAAACGGTTACGCCACCGCCCACTTTGGTAAGTGGCACCTCGGCATGCCCGTCCAGAATCGCGAGAATCCCACTCCGGCCGACCAAGGCTTTGACTACTGGTTCGGCGTCGTTAACGGTCCTGGCCCGAGCCACAAGAACCCGACCAACTTTATCCGCAACGGCAAACGCGTGGGGCCAATGAAAGGCTATTCCTGCCAAATCGTCGTCGACGAAGCCCTCACCTGGATCGATCAAAAGCGCGACGGCGACGAACCATTCTTCCTTAATCTCTGGTTCAATGAACCCCACGACCCAATCGCGGCGCCCGACGAGATCGTTTCCCAGTATGGCGGGCTCAACGAACGAGAAGCAATCTACAGTGGCACGATTGACAATACCGATCGGGCCATCGGACGCCTCGTCGCAAAGCTCGAAAAACTCGGCGAGCTCGACAACACCATCATCATCTATGCTTCCGATAACGGCAGTTACCTGCAGGAGCGAAACGGTGAACTGCGCGGCAAAAAGGGTTCGCTGTTCGAGGGCGGACATCGCGTCCCGGGCATCTTCCACTGGAAGGGTGGGATCCCCGGCGGACGCGTCGAGAACGAACCAGCCGGAGTCGTCGATCTACTTCCGACTCTGTGTGGGCTGATTGGCATCGACAAACCCAAGGGCGTGCATCTCGACGGCTCCGACCTCGCGCCTTTACTCACCAAGTCCGGCGAATTCACACGGCATCAGCCACTATTTTGGATGAGTGAGGCAAACATGGTCATGAGAGTGGGCGACCACACACTTTTCGCCTCCAGCACGGCAAAGTCGCCAATCGACTTTAAGACCGCCGATCGACTCATGGAGCAAGTCAAAGAAGTCCTTGGCGATGATCTTGAGAAAGAGCTGGGCGGAATGGATCTTCGCTCCCGAATGTTCAACGGAAAATTCGCCAATCCCGAAGCCAATCGACTGAGGGATCAACACCGGAGATTGTTCTATTTCCAGGAGTCCTGGATCCCGGAGCTCAAAAAGAGCGGACTTGGTCCTGTCCAACTATACGACCTCTCCAAGGATCTTGGTCAGAAAAACAACATTGTGAACCAGCGCCCCGAACTCGCCGCCCGATTGAAAGAACAAGCGGAGGCCATCTACCAGAGCGTCATGGCCGATGCGCCGGATTGGGGTCCGTACCAACCCGTCGTAGCCGAGACTACCCCGGCCGCACCAAAGGATGCCGAACTCGACAAGCTGTTAAGGCAGATCGAAGCGACGGACTTGCCCGGTGGGTATCACGGCTCATCTCACCAGGTCTTCGTCGACAAGCGAATGGCCGGACTCGCACCGCAGCAGCGCGAACGCATCGGCAGGCTTTGGAAAGAGAAACGTCGTCTCCATCCGAACATGAAGAACGTCGGCGGGTCGTTCGTGAAGATCATGGAATACGTGGCCGCTGGTGAAGAAACTGATGAGGAAAAGGGCAGCGGATCTCCAGGGGTAAATTGACATCCGTGGCAGGATGTTCGCGGGGGAACGGCTGTTGGACGGCTGGAGCCTGTAACTGCGATTCAAAGGTTTGACGAACCCAGCACAGACACGCTCAATCGGAATCATCATCACCGGAGATCAATATCATGTGGACGCGCACAACAGCATGGATACTTGCGGCCATTACATCCGCGACGGCGTTTGCCGACAAACCGACAGCCGTCAACGCCCTGATCGTGACCGGTATCCGCGATCAATCGACGGCTGTGCTGCAAGAGACGCTAACAGAGGCGGGGCACCGGGCTGACGTGACCGATGAACCTTCTGGCGACCTTAACCGGGAGAAGCTGGCCGCGTACGACGTCTTGGTGCTGAAAGACAATTCGACCGGCGCAGGAAGTGTATGGACACCCGAGAACCTGCGGGCCGTCGCGGCCACCGTCCAGGAAGGAACCGGTCTCGTCGTGCTGCACCAGGCGTCGGCTGGATTCAATGATGATTCAAGTGGAAGCGGTGAATACGGGCGAATGATTGCCGGCGGACGCCGTGGCGGTGCGAAAACGGATGGCCCCCGCGACCTGGATGTCAACATACAACAGGATCATCCGGTCACACGAGGAATCGGGTCGTTTCGGCAGCATGGCGAAAAACTCGTGCGTTCACCGCAGATCACTGATGGCAGTCGGGTTCTGGCAACCGTCTTCGATGGCCGTGAACAGGATGAGCCGGTCGTGTGGGTCAATCGTTACGGCGATGGTCGCGTTGTGCACAACCTTCTGGGGCATGATGCGGCATCGATGAAGAGCGACGGTTTCGCCCAGTTGCTGATCGGCTGCGTCGAATGGGCTGGCGAAAAGGGCTTCCGGATGATCTTTGACGGCAAGACACTCGATGGCTGGGAAGGCAACCTGCGTTATTGGTCCGTCAAGAATGGTGCGATTGTCGGCACTAACCCGTCTTGGAAGCCGATGGTGGTACACGATTTTCTGTGCACGGTCAAAGATTTCGACGACTTCGAGCTACGCATCGAAGCCAAAGTCATCGGCCAGCGAAATTCCGGGATCGTCGTCCGCACCGTCAAACAGCGATACACGTATCCGATTGCCGGATACGAAGTCGACATGGGCGTCATGCGCTGGGGCTGGTTTTATGAAGAGGGCGGGACACGTCAAGTCTTGAACCGAGACGTCCAGAAGGAACTGCAACCAAGGATCCAAGCTGAGCTGAAACAGGGCGATTTCAACGAGGTCGTCGTGCGCTGCATCGACAATCGAATCGACGCCTGGATCAACGGTGTGCCGTTCGGTTTTACTGAAACCAAACAGGACGTCGCTGGGCGGCTTCGCAGCGGCAAGATCGGACTACAGCTGCACGACGGCAAACCACAGGTCGTCTCCTTCCGCAACATTCGCGTGAAGGAACTCTCCCGCGACTAGAACCCATTTCCGTGGGGAGTGGCGAAACTCAGCAGAGAGCATTCGCTGTTCCAGGAAAGCTGCCAATTCTTGTGGAAATAGATGTCCACATTCGCAAGGAAGCCCTGGTTACTAAACGTGGTCGGCTCGCCGCCTGTTGTTGCCTGGTTTCTCCAAAACGAGGTTTAATTCGCGGTGGCCGGCCATGTTTATTCAAACTCAATCAAACGGTGCTGACGAACGTGATGATCTCAAGGATGGTGGTTCGACCATGTCTTTCAGTCAGTGCTGCAATTCTTCTGGCATTCACCACACTGAATGACTTCGACTTTCGTACCGCATGATTAATCAAAATTCGACAAAAACCTCTTTGTGGATTGCCGCTCTACTGATTGCGGTACCCACGACTCTCGACGCAGCCGACAAGGAAGTACAGGCCGCGGCTGGGAACGGCATTTCGGCTTGGACGCAATCCTTCAAAGCGGGATATGTGGATGCTCGTGGGCATTACGCTGGCGGGTCCGAGATCCTTCACCTAGAAGGTCACAAAGGCAAGCTGTACGCTGCCAATAGCTATTGGATGGAGCCAAGTAATATCTGGTACGGCGGCAAGGATCCGAAAACGCCCTGGTCCCAGATTCTCAGGCTCGATCGCCCGAACGGCAAATGGCAGGTCGACCTTGAGTTAGGCCCCAACAATCTCCGTGCGGAGAACCTCAAGTCAGTCACCTTTGAAACGGATGGTGCAGGCAACAGTCTTGAGAGGCCCGTCACCCTGCTGATCGCCACCGCGTACTCTCCGAACCCTCAAGGCGCCGACATTTATGTCTTTGTTCGTGATGACGACGCAGGGACATGGGAGAAAACTGTCTTAATCAGTGGCACAGGTGAAAGCGGCGAGAACAACTCGACTCGGTGCATGACGGTTTATCGAGACCGGGTCACCGGGGTGGACCGCCTGTTCTTGCCCGTCGGCCTGCTCGGGATCTTCACCGGAGTCTACGATGCGGATGTGCCGGGAAAAGTCCGATGGGACAAAACTCCGGAGACCGGGCGTTTAGACAAACGCTCGCTCGCAATCGTCGAGGCCAATGATTCGCTCGTCTATTCCAGCGGAACAAAGATCTATCGAAGGAATGACGGTCCCTCTCCGACTCATTCGATGATCTTCGATGCGAGTCAGCTATCGAAAGGCCCGGTCGCCTCGCCGGTGGGAGGCGTTCGCGGACTGTCGGTCATCCCAAATCCCGAAGGACTGAGCGAATCTCTGTTGTTTGTGTGGGCGCCTGACTCTAAGTCCCGAAGTTGTGTCGTCCGACTCGATCAGGATGAAACCGGCAAATACTTGCACACTAAGGAAGAGTGCGTCGCGGACTTGATGAGCGAGTACCTCTCCGGCAATCCCGTCTACTACGCGCTGGCAGGATACAACCAGATCCTGCCGGTATTGCATCCAACAACCAAAGAACCCGCCTATCTGATGGGGTTCGAATGCTGGGTCGGTGGTCGTCAGTTTTCTTGTTGGCAAGGCAATGACCGGGGAGGCTTTTATGCCGGCGCGATGTATGCGATCCGCGACAAGAACGCTCAATACTGGTTGAACGAAGTGAACGGCCCGGCCACCGTTGAGAAGAAACCGTTGCAGTCGGTTCGAACCTATGAAGTCTCCCCGTTTGAGTCTGAAAAAGGGAAGGTGATCTACTTCGGTGGCTTTGTCGCTGACCACGGACCATCTCCCAACACTGCCTGGGTGTATAAGACCTCGATTGAAAACGCGCTACGCAAAGACGCCCCTCGACCGGTTCGCCTGACGCCTGAGCAAAGCAAAGCTCAACTCGCGGCATTAAGACAGCCTTACCGCTTCGAGTATCGCGAAAAGCCAGCTTTCACCATTCAGATCCCTGGAGAGTTTGCCCGAGGGAATGCGACTGGCGGCAATGTGTTCCATGCTAAAAAAGCTTTCAACACGCTTTCCATCAGTGTCAGCCAATCTGAAGATCCCGAACAAGCCGCTCGGCGCTACGTCGAAGCGCTGAAACGGGCCGGCAATGGTACGGCAAAGATGCTCAGGCAAAGTGAAACCAAGCTTCCGAATGGAACTCCGGCAGTTGAGTTCGTCGCAACATGGGTGACCAAACAAAACGCCAAGCAAACAACTCAGGCCTTAACAGCATGCAAGGACGGTCATGCCGTGACGGTAGCCACCCACACCTGGGAAGTGGCGCCGCCGGACAAGCGTTTCTTCTTCACCCTGGATTTTGAGTGATGAAGACAAAAACGCGTTATCGATCTCTGCAGCTCATCTGCGTGTGCATTGCCTTGTTGCCTTCCACAACAACGCTGGCCGGTGAACGCACACCCAACATCGTCGTTCTACTTTCAGACGATCTGGGCTGGAAAGACATCGGGTGCTATGACGGCCCTGTTAGGACGCCGACGCTCGACCGTCTGGCAAGCGGTGGGATGCGGTTTACCAACTTCTATTCGGGGGCGGCTGTTTGTTCGCCGTCGCGAGCAGCGCTACTAACTGGCCGAACAAACGTCCGAGCTAGCATCTACAGCTGGATCAACGACTATGACCAGCGAAGCCATTTGCCAAAGGCGGAAGTGACGATCGCGGAAGTACTACAGCGCGGTGGCTACGCAACTGCGCACTTCGGAAAGTGGCACCTCGGACTTCCGTCGAACGAGTTTCCGGAAAAGCCTACACCCGCTGAGCACGGCTTCGACTACTGGTTCGCAACGGGTAATAACGCGCAGCCGTCGCACCACAACCCGCGCAACTTTATTCGCAACGGTAAAGCAGTTGGTACGCTCGAAGGCTATGCGTGCGACCTTGTTGTTGATGAAGCCATCTCGTGGCTTGAGAATCGACCAGATGATGATCGGCCATTCTTCCTGAACGTCTGGCTCCATGAACCTCATGCGCCTCTGGCCGCTCCGGACCATCTGGTTGGCGAATACGGCGAGCGAAGTGACCCGGCTGCGGTCTACTCCGCGACGATCGCCAATACCGACCAAGCGATCAACAGGCTTGTTGAGAAACTTCACGAGATCGACAAGCCGGAAAATACGCTGATCATCTATTCATCGGATAATGGCAGCTATCGCGCAGATCGAGTCGGCACACTTCGCGGCACAAAAGGATCGAACTACGAAGGCGGCATTCGAGTTCCAGGCATCTTCTACTGGCCGAGTCAGGTCGCGGCCGGGACGGTTGAAGAAGAACCGGCCGGACTTGTGGACCTGCTTCCAACAATTTGCGGCGTCACCGGAATCGCCCCACCACCCGTACATCTTGATGGAGCTGATATTTCGCCGCTGCTTTATTCATTTCACCCTCCCTCCGGGAGGGTCGAGGAGGAGGAACGACGACGAGGGGAGGGCAAGAAACGAAACACTCAACCCTCCCCGGCCGCTACCGCGTCCGACCCTCCCGGAGGGCCCGGAGGGAGGGTGAAGGAAAACTCGAACGCGACCTTCAAACGCTCCCAACCACTCTATTGGTACCTCCCACTTGCCGGTCCCACTGTTGCCATTCGAGACGGGCGTTTCAACATGGTCGCATACCGTGACGGCAGGCTTCCGAAGGACTACGCAGCTCTTGCCGAGATCAAAAATCGCATCGAATCGCTGCTCCGTGAGAAAGGCATCTTTGACGAAGAGACTCGCAGCTCCACCCTTGAGAAGCAACTCTTCGAGGGCTTTCGCGATTCCGACGCCGAGCGCCTTCGTGGCCAGTTCATTCGCTTGAATCAGTTCCACGAATCGTGGATTCCGGGATTGAAGCAAACGCAGTTCACTCGATTTGAATTGTATGACCTCAAAACAGATCCATCGCAGAAAACAAATATCGCGATTCGGGAACCGGTGATCCACGCAAAGATGAAATCACAACTGCTGAAGCTCGCAAAGAGTGCTTCGGATGACGCGTTTGACTGGTCATCGGTCAGGCCAGCACCAACGCGTGAACCGACGACTCTTGTCCATCGATTTGCCTCCGACTATCGATCCCCATTCGATGCGTTTGTCTACATGAATCGGATTCCGATTCAAGTCGAAGCGCTCGAAGATCAAGCAGGACTTGCGTCAAGAATCGAAAGTCGACTCGCCAATCAGGAAGGCCGAGTTCAAATCAAACTGCCTCCGACCATGAAGCGGGATGCTTACGAAGGCTTCAAGCTTGCCGCCGGGATCGGGACAGGTTCCGAAAGTTGCTTCACCTGCCATCACCTTCCTGCTTTAGGGCATGTGCACCGCGACCTCTCCGTACCGACGCTGCGAAACCGCACTTACACTCGAAAGCATTTGAGCAAATCGTTGGACTCGGAAGCCCACAAAGAAGTTTCAATCGATGGACCAACCGTTGATCGAATGCTCGCGTTTTTGCGAACACTCAGCGACGTGCCAGATACTGAATTCCACACACTCATCCTGAACGCCACCGTGTTGGACACGACCGGAGATATTGAATGAACTGTCAACCAACTAACAATGAACCACCGCGTACTTCCGCGTGTATCGCGTCTATCTTTCTGCTCCTGTCATGTACAGCCGCTTCGGCGGTCGAGTCGACCGGCAGCGCCATCGCTGGCAAGATCCTCGATGGATCCGGCAACGGAGTCGCGGGGGTGATGGTCTCGGCGATTGATGACGAACACCGCAAGTGGACGTCGGTCTTTACCGGAGCTGATGGCACATTCAGCATCAACGGGCTTCGCAGCGTGAATCACCATGTGCGAACGCGACTAATGGGAATTGCAGACGAGTGGCGATCCGATGTTACTCCCGGAACCGACGACCTTACGATCAAAACCCGTCCTGCAGAAGGCGAAGAACTCGAACTGCAGCGTCCTGCCAGCAGCGCGTTCAGCATGTTGAAATTCGACGATCCGCGGGACCGTATGAATTTCAAGATGATGTGTTCTTACTGTCACCAGATCGGGTCTCTTGGGTTTCGCACGCCCGAAGAGCCGGTCGACTGGGAAACCATGATTCGGCGCATGGACGGCTTTGGCGGTCTTTACCCGCACACGCAGGACTCCATCGTTCAGCGTCTGATGGAGACGTACAAAGACGACGCCGTCAAGAACTGGCCGACCTTTGAACCACCGCCAGCGCCAACCGGTTCGGCTGCAGCTGCTACCATCACCATGTGGGAACTGGATGAGCCGTTGAAAGGTTCCTTCCACGACCTGGAGCTCGGCCCGGATGGCAACGTCTACGCCGTCAACATCAGTCAGCATCGACTGCTTGTCCTCGATCCGAGAACCGGAGAGCAGCGAGCACAGCAATACCCACGTGGCACTTACGGTCCGCATTCGATCGAAACCGCCAACGATGGCAGCATGTGGACCACCATGTGCGCGACGGGCCAGATGGTCCGATACGATGTCGCAACTCGAAAGTTTGAAACATACAGCAGTGCGGAGGCTCCCAAGCGTCGCGGCGGTTATCCGCACACCCTGCGCATCAACCCGAAAGATCCCGAAGGCCTGATCTGGTACACCGACGCCGGTTCGAATTCTTGCTTCTGGATCCACCCGCAAACACATGAAGTGAAAGAATACAAGCTGCTAAGCGCCGGCCAGGCCATGGGTGCAGGTCGAGGCGAATCGCGAGGCATCACGCCCTATGGAATCGACTACTCACCCGTGGATGGCACCATTTGGTATTCCAAGCTGAATGGCAACCGCATCGGTCGCATTGATCCGACCGCCCCTGACGGCGACATCAAAGAATGGAACCCGCCCTTCCGAGGCCCTCGTCGTTTGCACATCGCACCGGACGGGATGGTTTGGGTGCCAGGTTTTGGTTCCGGCGTCTTTGCGAAGTTTAATCCCGACACCGAACACTGGACGGTCTACGAGCTGCCCGATGCCGCAAACCAGATTCCGTACGCGTTGAATGTCGACAAAGATGGCGTCGTTTGGGTGTGCGGCACCGGTAACGACACGATCAATCGATTCGATCCAAAGACTGAGATTCTGGTCGAATACCGTCTGCCCACGCGAGTTTCCTACACTCGTGAGATCGAGTTTGATGATGACGGCAATGTTTGGACGAGCACGTCAGGCCCAGCACGCCATATGGAGCGGGGTGTTGGTGCTGTGATTCGCATTTCTTTGCCGAAAAAGCTTCCCGAGACCGGAGGTATCAAGCTCACAGCGAAACACTATGACGGCAATCACGACATCGGCAACCTTGCCAACGCACCCAAGGTCAAACCGTCGGTGAGTCCGGGGCGGTCTGAACTGTTCGCAAAGATCGACGCGTCACCGCTGCCTGAAGCGTATAAGAAAATGCCTCACCAAGAATACGTCGATACGCGGATGGCCGCGTTTCCGCAACACAAACGCAATCTTGCAGGTTCTCTTTGGCACGAGTTTCGTCAGGCTTACCCGGACCGCCGCAACGATGGGCGGTTCTTCGTCAAAATCATCGACCACGTTATCAACAATGACGTGCCGTCGGAGCGTCGTTTCGTGAAGAAGTGGCAGCATCACTATTTCGGCGAAGCCCCCGACCGATTGGGCGACCGAAACCTGGAACGAGGGCGCGTGATATTCGAACAGGCCACCTGTAGTCGCTGCCACAACATCGGTCCGGGCGAGAAGAAACTCGGCCCTGATTTGTCCGAAGTTACCAAGCGATTCCGAGGATCCAAGCTGCTACAGCAGATCGTCAAACCCTCAAGCGAGATCCACAAGGAATTCCAAACTCAGTTGATTTTGGTGGATGACGGTCGTCTACTCACTGGCTTGG
>JADHNX010000099.1 GCA_016779365.1 Planctomycetaceae bacterium | reverse complement strand
TGCTGGTTCACGCGGCGATCACGCTGCCGCTGCTCGTGAAGTTCGTGGCGAAGCGATCGCCCATCGAATTCGCACGAGCCATGAGCCCTGCGTTGATGACCGCATTTTCGACCGCCTCGTCGAACGGAACGCTCCCGCTAACGATGACCTGCGTTGAAGATCGCGCAAAGGTTTCGAACAAGGTGAGTTCGTTTGTGTTGCCGCTCGGAGCGACTGTCAACATGGACGGAACCGCGCTTTACGAAGCCGTTGCCGTGTTGTTTATCGCTCAGGCTTATCGAGGCGACCTGGTTCTGGCTGATCAGATTCTGGTCGCGATTACGGCTCTACTGGCGAGCGTTGGAGCAGCAGGTATTCCTCACGCCGGGCTGGTCATGATGGCAATCGTGCTGCAGGCGGTTAACCTCCCGCTCGAAGCTCAGGGAATCATCATCGCCGTCGACCGGGTGCTCGACATGTGCCGAACGTCGGTCAACGTCTGGAGCGATTCGTGCGGCTGTGCGATCATCGCCGGACTGGACTCGTCGTCGAACGAAACTTCTCAGTAGCCGGCATCAATCACAGAATTACAAAAGCCCTCCGGCATCAGGTCTGACGCCAGAGGGCCATTTTGTTGAGTCAACTGAGTCCGCATCCCTGAACTACGTGGCAATGATGGTTGCCAGGACGAAGGAAATGCAGGCGACTCCCGCAACGACAAAGCTGCGTACAACGCTGACGTTTCGACGAGTTCTGGTAACCGTGTTTCGAGCTTCGACCTGATCACGCATTTGATCATTGATCCATGAAACGAAAGAAACGCTCAGCTCCATCGAGACTGCAGATGAGGTCATGTGAATTCACTCCGGGAAGCTGCAGGTGGGAAACCATCACGAAAAATGTCGCCTGTTGGGGACCTCGTGACGGGAGAGGAATCGGATTGAGCAACTGACAGTCAGTTGCCTGACACAGCCAGATCTGAGCTGACTGCATCGTCGGCAAACGAGGTAGAAAGAGTCGAGGCTTCCGAAATCGAACTCTGGAGAAGCTACCGAACGTCTGCACGAAAAGACTATACCCCGGAATTGACTCGATGATCGGGATAGTCAGCCTGGTAAAGCTGAGAATTCTATCATCGATCGGTTGTCGATTCCGGCTGTAACCATCGTGCCGGCGGCAGTGAGCGACGGGAAATCGTTGCTGCCTCGCTGTAGAATTTTGATCGATTGATTGAAGCCGAGTGGTCGGCCGTGGCTTCCCGTTCGAAACCGTTCGCTCTGAACCTGCTGCTCAAACGAAAAACGAAATCCGATGATTATTACGATCGATGGCCCCGCTGGAGCCGGCAAGAGCACTGCTGCGAGGCTGCTGGCTGAACGGCTCGGCTTTGAATTCCTTGACACCGGTGCAATGTATCGAGCCGTCGCGTGGGCCTGTGTCGATCGCGGCATTGATCTCAAAGATGTTGACGCAGTCGCCGAAACTGCGGCTGGAATTTCGATCCAGTTCGAACAGGATCGGATCATCTGCAACGGGCAGGATGTCACCACCGACATTCGTTCGGCAGAGGCCAGTCATGCGGCGTCGATCGTCGCGGCTGTGCCTGCCGTACGTCTTGAAATGGTACGGTTGCAACGCGAGTCTGCTGCCGGACACAGATACGTCACAGAAGGTCGTGATCAGGGCAGCGAGGTTTTTCCTGACTCGGAATGCAAGTTCTTTCTGACAGCCGATCCTCAAGAACGAGCCGAACGACGGTTGCTGGAACTTCAGAATCGCGGGCAGTCAGAGTCGATCGAGGAAGTCCTGACACAGATCATTGACCGCGACGAACGAGACCGTTCGCGAGAGATCGGCCCGCTGGTTAAGGCGGACGATGCTATCGAAGTCGACACTTCCGGAAAGACGATCGAACACGTCGTCGATTTTCTGGAGCAGAAGTCGCGTGAGCGGCTTTCGCTGTTGAGACTGTGAAATTCTGAGTCAGTATGAACTCAGGCAGGACCAGGTCCGCTGCGAATCGGATCACCGGGATCCGCTACCGCTGCCGGAGCAATCGGCATAACCGGTAAGGTCGTGTCGGATTGGATTCTCCGGTTTTACTGATCCGACCGTTCCGGCAATCTCTCGGCAAGATCGGACGACTCGACTTTAATCGTCGCCGGCTTCGGTCGATCTGAAGAGGCAGGACTCAATGTCGACAACCGGCGGAGGAAACGACGGCGATCATCATCAGGCGTCCTTAGGGAATACGACGCTGCCCGTCCTGGCCGAGCCGATCAGGGAAGATCTTTCATGCGCCCGTTGAGTGAGATATTTGCGCGAAGCCTCCGACGTCGTCGAGTCAGTCGGCGTTGTTCAGATCGGCACGTCTCGACGGAAACTCTGGAACGCCGCATCCTCCTAACGTTTGATCCAACTCCGCTCGAACAGGAGATGCTCGAGCTGCTTAACCATTTTCGAGATGATCCTCAAGCAGAACTCGACAAGCTGTTATCGAGTCATCCGAGTCCGTTGACGGCTCGTGATGCAGACGTCCAGGCGGCATTGGATTTCTTCAGCGTGAACGGTGCCGCGCTGGAGTCTCAGTTCGCAAACTTAAGCCCGGCGCCGCCGCTTGCATGGAACGAGGCGCTTTCCAACGCGGCGGAAAATCACAACAATCTGATGATCCAGTTTGATCTGCAGTCTCATCAGCTGCCGGGCGAAGCAGGGCTGCTGGAACGCAATGTCGCCGCCGGTTACGACTGGGAGTTTTCGGTGCGGGTGGGAGAGAACATCTTTGCCTACTCGCAGTCGGTCATTTATGGGCATGCGGCCTTTGTCATTGACTGGGGTTTTGGACCGAACGGAATTCAGGACCCAGCCGGGCATCGCATCAACATGCTCGACCAGGGATTCCAAGAAGTCGGGATCTCGATTGTTGAGGAATCGAACCCATCCACCCTTGCTGGTCCGCTGGTGATTTCGCAGGAGTTCGGTCGTCGTGGCAACTACGGAAATCCAGCCGTCGTCGGAGTTGTCTATGACGATCTGAACGCCGACGGTTTCTACAACGCTGGAGAAGGTCTCGCCGGGGTGACCATCGAGCTATCCGGCACGAACGGAACGTTTACGACGACTTCACTCAGCGCCGGCGGTTATCAGGTCAAGGTGCCCAGCGGAACTTACACTGCGACAGCATCGGGTGGTGCTCTTGGCGGTGAGATTCGCGAATTCAACGTGATGGTGGGCGGCAGCAACGTCAAAGTGGACTTCGACGCTGCCAACACTGGCGAAGTGCCGACTCACACAATCGATCTCGCCGATGGATCGCCTCACGTCGTCATCATTCAGGACGACGGGGTCGCAGGAAATGGCATCAGTCAGGTAATCATCGACGGTGCTGTTTCTGTTTTCCCGGTACCCACGACGACGATCGTCATCAATGGCGGTGATCTCGCGGATTCAATTTCCGTAACGAGTCTCGACAGTTCGTTCACCGGCGAAATTATTATCAACGGAAACGCCGGCAACGATTCGATTGATGTTTCCGCAGTGAGTCTCGCAACAACTCTGACTGGTGGACTGGGCGATGACTTATTGATCGGTGGCGCGGCGGCGGATTTTCTGAACGGTGGTTCCGGTGACGACACCGCTGCAGGCAACGCCGGGAACGATACGATCAATGGTGGATCGGGACGAGACTCGCTGGACGGCGGCGAGGGCGATGACACGGTGTCAGGACAGGGCAGCAGCGGCGACGTGCTCACCGGTGGAAGCGGCAATGATCGGGTCGACGGTGGAGCGGGAGTCGACACGATTTTCGAAACTGCCGATACGAACTTCACGCTCACAGCGACGTCGCTGACGGGACTCGGTTCCGACACGCTCGTCGGTCTGGAGCGAGCGATTCTGGTCGGAGGAGCCAGCAACAACACAATCGACGCCAGCATGTTTACGGGCGTGGGCATCGAAGGAGTGCTGCTGCTGGGTGATGACGGCGATGACGTGCTGATTGGTTCGCCGCACATCGACCAGTTGAATGGCTCAGCCGGTAACGACACGCTGCTGGGGGGTGACAGTCGCGACACACTCCGAGGAGGAAGTGGTGCCGACGTTCTGAACGGCGGAAGTGGTAATGACCTGGTCGTAGGTCAGGGCGGTTCGGGCGACGTCCTGACCGGCAGCACTGGCGACGATACTCTGAATGGCGGAGCAGGGACGGATTTTCTGGTCGAGCAAGGCGATACTGACTTCACACTGACAAATACAACAATGACCGGTCTGGGCACCGACAGCCTGACCGCTCTGGAAGTCTTTCATTTGATCGGTGGCGAGTCAGCAAACTCGATCGATGCGTCAGCTCTTTCACTGGTAGGTGCCACGCTGGTCATTAATGGCGAAGGTGGTGACGACGTTATCGTTGGATCGACGGGCAACGACACAATCAACGGCGGCGAAGGAAACGACAGCATTCGAGGGGGAACCGGAAACGATGTTCTCGACGGAGGCAACGGCAACGACACGTTAAACGGTGGAGCGGGCGACGACTCGCTCATTGGCGGCGACGGTGCCGATGGTCTCTCAGGTTTCACCGGCAACGATTTCCTGAACGGAAATTCGGACGACGACACACTCTTCGGAGGTGAAGGAAACGACACGCTGCTGGGGGCAGCCGGTAACGATACCGCCATCGGCGGAAACGGTATCGACGTGGTCAATGGGCAGGGCGGAACCGATATTCTGGCTGGCGGCAGCGGGGCGAACGATCCGGATCCAGCCGATCTGGTTCTGGGAGCATCCGAAGAAATCGACGAAGCGTTTCAGTTGAACCCGTTACCGGCCTGGGTCGACAGCGTGTAGCTGAGGTTGCGAAACAGAGCGTCGCTGACGAGTCATTCCTGTCGAATTGTTTCTTCGCATCGCCCGATGCAAACTTCGTTGCGGAACCACTCCTCAGCCATCGCAGGTCAGAAGCTCAGGCCCGGAAACATTCATGACGACCGAGCGAATCCTCTTTGTAACCGGACGGTTTGCCGAGCAGTCGCTCCGAGAAGTGGTCAGTGAGCTGGCCACGAAAGTCGGATTCGTCCCTCATGTCGCCGCTACAAAAATCAGTGTCGCGGCGTTGCTGCACGTCGATTGGCTGGCCGGACAGCTCGCCATTGACGAGCCCGTTGATCGGGTCATCCTGCCTGGCTGGTGTCAGGGAGATCTTTCCCGGCTTGTGTCTCAGTTCAAGGTTCCGTTTGAACTCGGGCCGAAAGACCTGTTCGATCTGCCGGAACACTTCGGTTCGAAGCAGAAGAAGCCTGTCGACCTGTCTCAGTACACGATTGAGATTCTCGCCGAGATCAATCACGCGCCGCGAATGACTGATCAAGAGATTGTCGCGCTGGCTGATCACTATCATCGCACCGGTGCGGACTTCATCGATCTGGGGTGCATCCCTGGTGAGTCATGGGGCCGGGTTGCGGACGTGACGAAGTTGCTCGTGGATCGAGGGTTGCGGGTTTCGATCGACAGCTTCGACCGGAAAGAAGTTGAAGCGGCGGTCAGAGCCGGCGCCGAACTGGTTCTTAGCTGCAATCAGTCGAACATCGATTGGGCGTCGCAGCTGGATGCGGAACTGGTAGCGATCCCCGAAGCACCGTTCTCACTGGATTCGCTTGAGCAGACAGTTCAGCAGTTGACTGACTGCGGCGCTGGTTTTCGCGTCGACCCGATTCTTGAACCCATCGGTTTTGGCTTCGCGGCGTCGCTGGGCAGGTACTTCGAGGCGAGAAAACAGTGGCCGGATCTCGACATCATGATGGGCATCGGCAATCTTACGGAGCTGACCGAAGTTGATTCTGCAGGCATGAATTTTCTGCTCGCCGGAATCTGCGAAGAGCTGCAAATTCGCAGCGTGCTGACGACTGAAGTGATCAACTGGGCTCGATCATCGGTGCAGGAGTTTGACCTGGCTCGGCGATTGACTCGGCACAGTGTCCAGAATCGTGCCTTGCCGAAACATGTTGATTCGCAGCTTGTCACGCTGCGGGATCCGAAGCTGCGGGAACAGGGCGAGGCAGCACTGGCAACATTGGCCGGTCAGATCACCGATCCCAATTACCGAATCTTTGCCGAACGTGGCGAAATTCACATCATGAATCGCGACGGCTACTGGAGAGGATCTGATCCGTTCGAGCTGTTCCGTCGCGTTCGTGAAAACGCCGAAAAGCCACTCTCGGAAGGACACTCGTTTTACCTTGGGTATGAAGTCTGCAAAGCCGCCACGGCGTTGCGTCTGGGCAAACAGTATGTCCAGGACGAAGAGCTGAGCTGGGGATTTCTGTCGAGCGACGATAGTTCGAACGCTTCCGGTCGACACCAGACTGCTTACTGATTCAGCGCGTCAGCCCGCCTGAAATCATTTTCTTTTCACCGGCTGTCAATCTTTCGCTGACGCGCAGAATCCTGCGGATTTCGTATTCGAAATGCCGGTCTGAACCGTTTGCGCTGATTCAGTGATTCGCCTCCGAATGCTGACGATTAGAGTTATGCCCGCTGTGAGCAGAATGCTCGCTCGACCGATGCCGCTCGTTCTTCAGAAGAAACGCCCGCCGCCGTGTCAACTGAGAATCTTCGAGACCTGCTTCTGATTTTCGCTCATGAAAATCTCATTTTTACTCGTTTGAGAGATTACCTATCTGAATTCGAGGCAACGCAATCATGGTTCGATCGACACTACAGAAAAGCGCAACGATAAACAGCGACAGCTTCTGGGAGATTTACATCCCCAGTCAGATGTCTGATGGGCGTCGAGAAGTTGACAACTTTGTAGAGAGAATCGAGGAGTGGGGCGTTTCCCATGAAGAGTCGCTCGCACTGCGACACAGCCTGCACGAAGCCGTCGTCAACGCCGTTCGGCACGGTAACGGCGGAGATCCAGGGCGGCATGTACGGATTTGCTACCGGTTTCTGAACAACGACGTTTTGATCGAAGTCGAAGATGAAGGTCGCGGATTCGATCGCTCGACCGTCGCTGACCCGACGACCGATGAAAACCGAATTCGCCCCGGCGGTCGAGGACTGTTGATGATGCGTCACTTCATGACTTCGGTCGAGTACAACGACCGTGGCAATTGCGTGACGATGCGGCGGACCTGCCAGCGAGCTAAGGAACGAGTCTGAACTGACTTCCGCACAACGATCCGCACTTTATGCGGAAGGCCCTGAAAGCTGATTGCGATTAACAGCGCGTCGGCCGATCAAGCGATACCCGCGTCCAGCACGGCTTTGACAACTGCTTCGTGCAGCGGACCGTTGGAAACAACGACGCCGCGGTTCTGCGTCAGCTCGTGCCCCTGAGTGAAGTCGAGCGGTTTTCCGTTGATGTCAGTAACGGTTCCGCCGGCTTCCTGCACGACGAGAGCGCCGCCTGCGTGGTCCCAGATTTTCTCCTGGTAGGCCTTCTTCGTTGGCAGTCGAAGGTAAATGTCCGCCTGGCCGCGAGCAACGACGGCATACTTGGCCTGACTATCGAGACGCACGGGCTCTTTCGTGATGCCGAGTGACTCGGCAATCTGAGCCGATCGGCTATGTGAGCTGTGGCCAGATTCGACGGACTCGCAAAGCCGAGCATCTGGCCAGTCAATTGCGGCGCCGGTTTGAATCTTCGCCGCATCGTCCGGGCTGAAATCGCGACCTTCGATCGAAGTCACAAATGCCCCCGCTCCGCGAACCGCAAACAACAGCGAACCCGGTGACGACTCGTCATTCGGATCGAGCGGCAGGTTCGGGCAACCGACCGCAGCCACTGTAAGTTCTCCATCAACAATCAGGGCCAGCGAAATTGCATACTGCTGGCCTCGCAGAAAGCCCTTCGTTCCGTCGATCGGGTCGAGCGTCCAGAATCGAGGACCAGCTTTTCCGTTTCCATGATCAATCCATGAACAGACTTCGTCCGCAGTCGTGGCGACATCGATCGCAGCCAACTCTTCCAGAATACGATCGACGAATCCGGCGTTCTCGCCACCTCGCAATTCAGCGGCGTCTTCTTCGCCCACAATCGGATCGTCTGGAAAGGCCACTTTCAACGCATGGCAGATGACGGCCTGGCTGGCGTAGTCAGCAATGGTTACCGGACTTTGATCGTGCTTCTCAAGCACGTCGTCGGTGATCTGCTGCTGCACGGCCTGAGTGATTCGAGCGGCTTTTCGCACGGCAGCGATCGCTGTCTGAAGTTCCTTCTGATACTCATCCATGATCCAACGATTCTCCCGCCGCAATCGCGGCCTGAATTCAAAATAACCCGAGCATTCGATGTTGATTACCGAAACTGCGAGGAGCTTGTTTCTGACGTATCGAAAAACGGACGTCTTTCGAGTGTCATGCTGAAAATTTCAATCAGCACTTTCCTACTTGTTGAATTTCGGTAGTGACACTTCGGCCGGAGCATCCTCAACTTTCAGCAGAACGCGGATAAAAGATTCCTGCCGATCAGCCTGTCGCAGTTGCCCATCGAGTTGAATTCCTGCTGCCGAATTCTTCAGCCGACCAAACAGAACAGCTCGATCCAAGGGTAAGCTGTCGGAAAGTTCCAGCCCCGAGAAGGCATCGTTCATCAGCCCGGTGTAAGCGCGGCCGCCGGCGATCTTGTGAAAAGTGACCATTCGCAAAATGGTCTGGAGATCGATTTCGCGACGATCCCAATCAACCTGAGTGTGCTCAAATTCGTCGCCTGCGCTGCCGAGTCCTTTCCGACCAGTCCGCTGAAATCGAGAACCGGTCAGGAAACTCTTCAATTCGCGACCGCCGGTCGTCTTTCCGCTTGAGGACCAGACAACTCCCGGTTCGATGGCTGAGCTGCCCAGCACATCGCCTCCCAGGTAATCGTGGAAGTAAATGCGGTTTCCAAAGACCAGCACCCAGTCGTCAATCGGACCGGGCAAGTGGTGTGTGAACGTGCTGTCTCGCGAAAGATGTCCGGTCCCTGCCTGTTTGAGATTCAGATCAAACAGGTCTGTCGAGACCGTATAAGTTTCCGAGGCAGCGAGAATCCGATCTGACGCCGCCGGGATCGGCAGGTTCTGGATCTCGTCGCGGTTCTCTGAGTAAGTGTAGGCGGCTCCACCGAGGTTCAGACCAGCAGCGCGATACATGCCGCCAAAGTTTGATTCGGGGGCGGCGATCCAGCGCAGCCACCCTTTGGAAGAATCGCGACGCGCTGGTTCGATGTCTGCCGCCGATGGAGTCTCTGCCGAGCCTGTTTCCAGCGTTGAAGAATCGCGACTGATCTCGACCCGGTATCGACGATGCTCGGGGCTGTAGATGGTCGACCAGACTGTCTGCCGCGCGAAGCCACTGCCGGCATCGAGGTCGATCAGCTCGCACATGCGGGAGCGGATGTCAGTTCCGTTGGCGCCGCCAGCCACGGAACTGGCCAGCAATCCTGCCCCGACGACAATCGCCGGGAAGGTCATCCAGGTCAGACCTGGTTTCTTCAGCACTCGATGCACGAGGAAATAATCGAGTGGGCCGATGGCCAGCAGAAACAACAGGACCACACCCAGCACACTGAGCGTTGAACGTTCTCCGACGTGAGGGATTGTCTCCATCCCAATCTGAAACTGCGTTGCCAGTTCGGTGACTCCTGAATGGGAAATTCGCTCGCCTGCAGAATCTTCGTCAAGACTGACAGTGGGCAGGTCGGCGATGGCCGCCACAAAGCTGTCGAGCGCCCTCCATCTCGCCAGCGGTGCCTTGTCGAGATCGACTCCCAGCATGGTGATACGTCCGAACCCGTGAGCAGATCTGGTCAGCAGCGGCCCTTCGATACCCGTCACAACGTCGGCGCCATCCTGCGACCGAATGATCGCCCCCTTGATCCTCGCCGCGATCGGAATTCGGAAGCTGCTATGGGCGTACGCTTCCAGACCGCTGAGATCACTCAGGGATGAAGCTGCGACTTCCCGATCTTTCAAGATCCAATCGGCGATCGGACTGCTGGTCAACTCTTCAACGCGAGTCCCGACAATGGCCACAACGTGCCCGCCGTGACGAACCCATTGATTCAACGCAGCAGACTGTTCTTCATTCAGGTCAAAACTGCCGGCCAGGAAAACAGTGCTGGTCGCCGAATAGGCCTGCCACTGCGTCGGCAGGTCGCGAGCGGATTCCAGCGACGTGAAATGAATACCCCGCTCAATGACTGCGTTTTGAATCGACTCCTGATTCGATTTGCTCGTTCGACTTCCCCCGATCGTTCCCGCGACGAGCCAAACCGGAACCGAGTGTCGGACAACGCTGAAGTCAGCCTGTTCCGAGATCGACTCAGCCGCCTTCAAACGCCGGGACGCCAGAACACTGCCCTCTTCGGCGACAACTTTCAAACTCACCGTTTCCTCAAGTCGCCCCGGCATAAAGTACAACGTTGTCGTCGCGGAACTGTTGGCTGCGAGCTTGATCACTGCCGACGGGTACGTCGCCGGGTTCCCGGTCGGGTCCGTCGCGGTCGCCTCAACCCGGCATTCGATGGCTTCGGTCGAAGCGAGCTGAACCTGAAGACGGGTCCAGATGCCGGGACGCGTCACCTGTCCAATGCCGACTTCGACCGACTCGATCGAAACGTCAGCGCGTGCGGACGGCGCGAAAAAGGCCAGTGCAAACAGAACGTTCGAAAACAAACACAGCGAGAAATATCGCAAAGACATGCCGAGAAAACTCCGACCAGGCAGACTGAAACAGGCCGGAATTCTAGCCCGGAACACTCACGAGGCGTAGGGTCCAGCGAGTGGAACCACGGCTGAATACAACACCGACAATCAATATCGCGCAGGTCAGGCTCATCCAGACGAAATTCGGGGCAGGCAAGGCCGATATTCTAT
>JADHNX010000098.1 GCA_016779365.1 Planctomycetaceae bacterium | reverse complement strand
GAACTGCCGGTTTCTCAGCAGACTGGTTTTTCCGCCGAGTTCGGGATTCAGCCGGCCGGACACTGCGAGAATGGAATCGCGAATCTGCTCGGCTTCCAATCGTTGCAGACCGAACTTCCACAACAGTCGGTTTTCCGGGTCCGCTTCGGCGATTGTTTCGTCAGGATTCGACGACGACATCTGGTAAACGCTCGACGACAGAATCAGCCGGTGCAACTCCTTCGTTGACCAGCCGCTTTCCATGAATCGTCGAGCCAGCCAGTCCAGCAGTTCCGGATGCGACGGTCGATCGCCGAGTCTGCCGAAGTTCTCCGTCGAGCTGACGATGCCGGTTCCGAAATGCCAGCGCCAGACTCGGTTGACGAAGACGCGAGCGGTCAGCGGATGCTGCGTGCTGGCCATCCAGCGAGCCAGCTCCAGGCGGCCACTTTGATTCTTCGGCAGAACCGGCCTTACGGTCGACGTTCGCATGACTTCGGGAAACTCGCGTTTGACAGGCTCACCAAAGTTGCGATGACTGCCGCGAATGTGGATCGGCAGGCTGCTCAACACCGTTCCATCAGCAACGCCCATGACGGACGGTTCATCGGGAGCGTTGCTTTCGGCCAGACGAGCTTCTTCCATCAGGCGGTAGTATTCGGCGAGCGTTGTTTCATCAAAAGCGAACTCCGGTTTCGGAGGGACCGCCAGAAAACCCGACGGGTCATGCAGCGCGGCTCGCGCAGCTTCCAGTATTTCGTCGTCGAGCTTCGTCGCTTTGGCATCTTTCTGGCGAGCTTCAGCCAGTGCCGCTTCAACCTTCTCGAACAGCAGTCGGTAATGAGCTTCGATCTGCTTCGCCGCTTCATCGCTGGTCACTCCGGCAGCGTTTCTGAGTTCGTGCCACTTTGCGAACACCGGATCGTCTGCGTGGTACTGAAGGTGCAGTCGGCAGTGGTGCAGAATTCTCGGATGAAGTTTCAGCGGTTCCGCGATGGCAGCGACTTCGGTCAACGACGCATCCGGAGAGAAGTCTGCTGCGGCCATCAGGTACAGAGCGGCCTTCTCTCGTGCGTCATCTCGCAGCTTTGCTGTGGCTTTACTCTTGAACGACGAAGCGGCACTGTTGAGCTTTGCCAGTTCCGCATCGACCTTCTTCAGCTCAGCCAGTTCCTCTTCGGAGGCAAACGAGTATTCGTGCCAGTGTTTGATCACGCCGGTCTGAGTGTCGCCGAACGTGCTGGTGCTTTTGAAGATGGCCGCGAGCGCGTAATAGTCCGTTTGCTTGAGCGGGTCGAACTTGTGATCGTGACACCGGACGCAGCCGATGGTCATTCCCAGGAACGCTTTGCCGACGGTGTCAAGTTGCTCGTCGATCGTGTCCATGAAGAGTTTCTCTTTGTCCGGTTCGGCCAGAACTTTTGCACCGAGCACCAGGAATCCCGTCGCCGTTTTCGTTTCGCGATTTGCTCTCGGCACGAGGTCGCCGGCAAGCTGCTCGATCAGAAACCGGTCGAACGGTTTGTCATCGTTGAACGAGTCGACAACGTAGTCGCGATATCGCCAGGCGTTGCCGAACGCGAGGTTCTCGTCCAGCCCGTTCGAGTCGGCATACCGCGCGACGTCGAGCCAGTGCCGTCCCCAGCGAACTCCGTACTGAGGAGATTCCAGCAGTCGCTCGACAACTTTTTCGAAAGCGTCTGTCGACTCGTCAGCCAGGAACGCCGCGATTTCTTCCGGAGTCGGCGGCAGACCGATCAGGTCAAAGGTCACTCGGCGAAGCAGCGTTCGCTTGTCGGCTCGCTCGGCGGGGCGAGTCTTTCTTTCTTCGAGCCTTGCCAGAACAAAGGCGTCGATCGGAGTTTGAACCCAGTCGGCTTTCTGCACGTCTGGAACCGTTGGATCGGTAACTGGTCTGAACGACCAGAAATCGCGACCTTCTTCGATCGACATTCCCGTTGGCCGAACCGCGCCGGGTTGAGCTTCAGTCCGGGAATCCGGAACGCCAAGACGCACCCATTTTTCGAGAATCGCAATCTCAGTGTCAGACATCCGCCCTTTTGGAGGCATCTGCAAATCGCGGTTCTGGTACCGGACGGCCTCGATCAGCAGGCTCTTGTCAGGCTCCCCGACGACCACCGCCGCTCCACTGTCGCCACCGTTCGCCACGCCGATCTTCGAGTCAAGATTCAATCCGCCGTCGACATCGCCCCCTGAGTGGCATTCGTAGCAATGTCTGACCAGCAGCGGTCGCACGTCCTTCTCGAAGAATTCGAGTCGGGCCGATTCTTTGGCCGATTGCCCGGCGGCAGAGGCGGCAGGCTGGCCATCGCCCCGAGCAACTTCGCCGAAGGTGACGACACAAACAACCGCCGCCACCGCGAGAAAAAAACGCGGCCCGAGAGACAGGCGGCGTGACGACTCCACCTCGTAATGGTCATGCCTGTGTGACATCGGTTGGACCTAATCGTCTGTAACTTTGCGAACGAGTTTTCCTACCGCCATTATGCACAATCTGGCCGGGCACGACGACAGCAGGCGGCAGTGTCGACGATCGCCCTTCAGTAACAAATCCTGAATGGTCCCTGCCGTCAGGCCGTTACCATGACACTCTGCACGAGAACTTCCATTAGCCTGGATTCATAATCGAAAGAAAATCTCAGATGGAACTGCACAGAATGTGGACGGAGCAGTGCGACGCCACGACGGGGATTCGCAACGCGTTCGGGACTCAGCAGGCGCTGAACTATCTCATCGGCGAAAAGTTTCTCGACTTCATCGAAGCCGCCGGGAAGGACGACAACTTCCACAATGAGCTTCCTCTGTTCGCTGCTCGAGTCAGAACATTGTTCGAGCCATCAGAACTCGCGGCCTATCTTGCTCCTGAAGACGATGCCAGTGTTTCTCGCGACGACTCCGTTGTTCGATGTGTGTCGGACGAAACGCTCATCGCCGAAGCGTGGCATCATCTGCAATCCGAAACCCACCATCCGTGACCGCCTTGTAAAGTTTCCCGACGCTGGTTGAGTGGTCTTTCTGCATCGCGGCGAAGTCGATTCGCCGTCTCGCGGTCAGGATCGCAGGAAGCCTCGCGAGGTCAGCAGTTCGATGACGGCGTTGGCGCATTCATCAACCGACTGCTCACCGGTCTTCAGCACCAGGTCGGGCGATTCCGGAACTTCGTAAGGCGCTGCGTCTCCCGAAAATTCCGTCAGCTTGCCTGCATCGGCCTCAGCGTACTGTCCGCGCGAATCACGCTGGCGGCACAATTCAAGCGGGGCGTCGACGTGAACGGTCAGAAATCTTTCGGTGCCAATGACTCCGGCCACCTTGTCGCGAACGGTTGCGTTCGGGGCCACAAACGCGGCAATGCAGATAATGCCCGCGTCGTTCAGGATGTTCGCAAGGTGTGCTGATCGGCGGAGGTTCTCTGACCGTTCCTCGAAGCTGAATCCAAGATCTTTGCTCAGCCCTCGTCGGACCTGCTGACCATCGAGGACTGTGACCGCGCGCCCGCTGTCGAAGAGCTTGCGTTCAACCGCCTGGGCAATTGTTGTCTTGCCACTGCTTGTCAGTCCTGTCAGCAGTACGGTGGCAGGTTTCTGGCCATAGCGAGCTTCGCGTTCTTCGGGAGTCACTGCGTTGAGGACACCAGCCTCTTGAACGTCCTCTCCATTGCCCTCAACGGGGATCTCCTCTTCCCACGCTGCCAGCCTCATGCCGCTGGCATTACGGTCCAGAATCATGGCCGCAGCGACGGTCGCATTGGTGATCCGGTCAATCAGAATGAGTGCGCCTGTGGAACGATTACTTTTGTACGGGTCGAAGCAAATTGGTTCGTTCAGCGAAAGTCGACAGCGGCCAATTTCGTTCAGGTTCAGCTGAGGAGATGGGCTGCTGTGCAGAGTGTTTACGTCGATTCGGTAACGCAACGATTCGATCGAACCGGTGATCTGCTGAGCCGAATGTTTAACGATGTAAGTCTTGCCTGGGACCATCGGTTCTTCAGCCATCCAGACCAGCATAGCTTCGACGGTATCAGACATTGCCGGAACGTTGCCGGGCTTCACAACGATGTCGCCTCGACTGGCATCTACTTCGTCTTCGAAAGTCAGGGTGATCGCCAGCGGTGCGAAGGCTTCATCCAGATTGCCGTCAAAAGTGACGATCTCTTTGACATGTGTTCTCTTTTTGCTCGGCATGACCATCACTTCATCGCCCTTACGGATGATTCCGGAAGCGATAGTGCCGCAGAAGCCGCGGAAGTCGAGATTCGGTCGGTTGACCCACTGAACGGGCATCCGAAAGTCCTGCAGATTTCTGTCTGACCCGATGTAGACAGACTCCAGCCGATTCATCAGCGTGCCGCCGTTGTACCACGGCATGTTTTCACTGCGGTCCACAACGTTGTCACCATTGAGCGCAGACAATGGGATGAAGTGGAGGTCCGGCAGATCGAGGCGTCGAGAAAACGCGCTGTAGTCGGCGCAGATTTTGTCATAGGTGGCTTCATCAAAATCGACGAGGTCCATTTTGTTGATGGCAATGATGACGTGACGAATGCCCAGCAAAGACACGATGAAGCTGTGCCGCTTGGTCTGAGTCATCACTCCATGCCGGGCGTCAATCAGGATGACGGCAAGATCCGCAGAACTGGCTCCGGTTGCCATATTTCGAGTGTATTGTTCGTGTCCCGGAGTGTCCGCGATGATGAATTTACGTTTGGCCGTACTGAAGTAACGATAGGCCACGTCGATCGTGATGCCCTGTTCGCGCTCTTCTTTCAGACCGTCTGTTGCAAGTGCAGGGTCAAATTTTCCGCCGACGGCACCTTGAGTTTTGGAATCGGCTTCGATCCTGGCCAATTCGTCTTCGTACAGCATTTTAGAGTCAAACAGCAGGCGACCGATGAGCGTGCTTTTTCCGTCATCGACGCTGCCACACGTGATGAATCGCAACAACTGCTTTTGCTCGTGCTGCTTCAGGTACGCTTCGATGTCGGTTGCGATCAGGTCTGAGTGGTGTGACATGGATCTTGCTGTTTTCAATGAGTGGCGGTACGAGCCGACGACGGAGGCGGCGCTCAACGGCCGATGTTAGGTGTCACCAGGAATTCGCAGGATGGCTTAGAAGTATCCGCGTTCTTTTTTCTTCTGCATGCCGGAGCCGCCTTCATCTTTATCGATAACTCGGCCCTGGCGTTCGCTGGTTTTGGTAAGCAGCATTTCCTGAATGATTTCCGGAAGCGTTGTCGCTTCTGATTCAACCGCGCCGGTTAACGGGTAGCAGCCGAGCGTTCGGAAGCGAACCATCTTCTCCATAGGTTCTTCACCGGGAAGAAGCTTCACTCGATCATCGTCCAGCATGATCAGTACGCCGTCGCGTTCTACGACTTTACGCATCGCTGATTTGTACAAGGGAACGATCGGGATATTTTCAAGATGGATGTACTGCCAAACGTCCAGTTCGGTCCAGTTGCTGAGCGGAAAGACGCGGATGCTTTCTCCCTTGTTGACTCGCGTGTTGTAGATGTTCCACAACTCCGGACGTTGATTTTTCGGGTCCCAGCGGTGCTTTTTATCTCGGAACGAAAATACACGTTCCTTTGCGCGGCTTTTTTCTTCGTCGCGACGAGCTCCACCGAATGCTGCGTCAAAGCCATATTTATCCAAAGCGGCTTTCAGCGAATCGGTTTTCATCACCTCGGTGTGTTTTTCGCTGTCATCCAAGGGGTGAATGTTCAGCTTCAGACCTTCTTCGTTGATGTTGACGAGAAGTTCGAGCCCCAGTTCCTCACGGATAAAATGATCGCGGTAGGCGATCATCTCTTTGAACTTCCACGTCGTATCGACATGCAGCAATGGGAAGGGAGGCTTGGCCGGGTAAAACGCTTTCAGGGCCAACTGCAGCATGACCGCCGAGTCTTTGCCGATTGAGTACAGCATCACGGGATTGTTGAATTCAGCAACGACCTCACGGATTACGTGAATGCTTTCGGCCTCAAGTTGCTTCAGATGGGTTAAGTTGTAATCGCTCATGTTCTTCCTGGAGCGGGCATTCTATCGGGTAAGTTGGTGGCGAGTATAAGTCGTACGCGAGTGTTGTGTTTAGGGGAGTTTCAATCTGCAATCAACCCTGTTCATGGCGAGGGATAGACCGTTGTGCTGAAGAGTTTGTCGGCACATTTCGAGCGATTCGGCACATAATCCAGACTCTGACGATCTTTTGCTGACACCGTTTCGCCAGACTGGCAGGAAGATTTTGAGAGCGAAAAATTTCTCCGTACACAGGTCGCCAGATTCGTCAGCAGAATCGAACGGTTGGGGGCGTCGACGCGGTTCCGCCGGAAGGAAGAATTCGAGGCAGGCGTCACACCCTGCAGGAAGTCGACGGACAGCTTAAGCTCTCTCGTTATCGCTCAGTGGAAGTCTGGGGCAGTCTGGCTGCGTCATCGCTCAGTGGCAGCCTCAAAGTGCGTCCATTTTCTGGACCAGCCACAGTGAGAACGCGACGGACTCGACCCGTCGAGGCTGTCATCCTAAAACCCCGCAGATTCATCCCGCAAACCGCCAGTATCGAGCCGACGTGAAGTATGAACAGAACCGACATCGAAGCCCTGATTCCTCACCGTGATCCCTTTCTCTGGATCGACGAAGTTGTCGAAATTGGTAATGGAAAAATCCATGCTCGAAAGAAGATCGAAAACGAACTCGATGTTTTTCGCGGCCATTACCCTCATTTTCCGATTCTGCCGGGCGTGTTGCAGCTCGAAGCCGCATTTCAGGCGGGCGCGATTCTGATCGCGAAAACTCAACACGTTGGCGAGGGCCAGGTTCCCGTCGTCACGCGAGTCAACAACACAAAATTCCGCTCGATGGTTCGTCCCGGAGACACCCTCGACATTGAAGTCGAACTGACTGAAACGCTTTCCAACGCTTTCTTCCTTAACGGGAAGGTCAGCGTCGACGGGAAAGTGACCGTTCGTCTGGAATTCGCCTGTGCCGCCGCGAAAGTCGAGTGAAGGCTGCGAAGGTCAACTTTTCAGCCGATGCTGATCGGAACGCTGAACTCTTCTGACAGGCTGCAGAGATCGGCGGTCGTCGATGGCGAAAGCGGGATTCCATTCTGGCGACGTTCGACTTCGGTCTCGGCTTCAAGTTGTCCCGGAAGAATGACTCGATCGAATCCCGGAGCCGCAGGTGAATCGTTGAATGTCTGAGTCATCGCATCCAGCCCCTGTTTGATCAGAGTCGGATCGCCAAACCGGTCGAGCCGCACTGCGGCAAAGTTGTGGGCGATCCCTTCCTGAGCGAAACCGTGTTTCGTTGCCGAGTTGTCGCCCAGAACGCGATTCGGATCGGCATCCTTGCGCCAGGCTCCGGCGAGCAGACCTGTCAGAATCCAACCGGCGACTGCCAGTCCAAAACCCTTGTGCCCTCCATATGTCGTTGCGCCGCCCAGCGGCTCCATCTTGCGCACGGCGTCTGGATTGTCTGTTGTCTGATGGTTCTCATCCAGCGACCAGCCGGCAGGAATCGCTTTGCCAAGTTCTTCGAGCATTTCCACCCGATTCACCGGCACGACGGAAGTTGACATGTCCAGCACGAAGTCGGGGCCGGTTGCTCCTGGACAGGCCATCGCCAGCGGATTGGTCGACAGCATCGGCAGCAGGCCGCCAAACGGGACGACCGATTTTGGCTGCCCGTTTGCAAACAGGTAACCGGTCGACGCAAACCCGAGCATGTCGTGCGGCATGGCCATGTGAGCGAAGTAGCCCGCCGGTCCGAAGTGTGTCGAGTTCCGGACGGTCACGATTCCGACTCCGGTTTCGTTTGCTTTTTCGATGGCCAGATTCATGGCCCGAACTGACACCGACAAGCCGAGACCGAAGTTTGCGTTCAATGCAGCGGTCGTTGGCGATTCGAATTCCGTTGTCAGCTCAGCGTTGAAGCAGATGACGCCGTCGCGCCGCCCGACTCCGCCAGCGGTGTCGATGTAGTAGCGTTTGAGGTTGCGAATTCCGTGCGTATCGACGCCGCGCAGGCTCGCCCAGATCAGGACATCGGTTGCCAGGCGGGCATCTTCTGAGTTGACTCCCGCCGCTTCGAAAATCTGCTCGCTGAATGACCGCAGTTCGTCTGCCGAAATCTTCGTCTGTGACATCAGGATTGTTCCTTGAGGATCGTCGTCTGTTGTGTGGCGGAAGATTGAAGCATCGCGAGCACGGCTTCAACTCCGGCGCGACCGTCCGCTGGGGTGCCTTCGCCGCCGCGTTGGCCATTGATCGAATTTACAAAAGCCTGCATCTGGTCGCAGTAAGCCTGCATGCGCGGCATCGCGAAGGCGGAGTCTGCTTCTTCGTGCCCGACTCTGGGCTGTTCGAAGACGGTCTCCATCTTTCCGTCCCGGCTGATGTTCAGTTGGCCGTACGGATTGAGATCGATGATTCCGCTTTCGCCCATGATTCGAAATCGGAACTCCTCCGCAGGAAATCCCGGAGCCGGCAGCACGCTCGACGACCAGTAGGTCGACATCGCGTCGCCTTCGAACTTCAACAACGCCATCGTTGTGTTCTCGTTGGGATTCTCCTCGCGATACGTGCCGCACTGAGCGGAGACATTCACAAGTTCGCGGTCCAGCCACCAGCGGCAAAGATCGATGTTGTGCGGGGCGCTGTTCATCAGGTGGGCCATCGCGAGCGGGTTCGTCCACCAGCCCCAGTTTCCACCGAAGCCGGGGTCACTTCTCAGAGCCGTAATATCGAACAAAGCTGACATCTGAATGCAGCGAACCTGCCCGATTTCGCCAGCCTGAATCAGATCGCGAGTTCTGTAGTTGGACTCTCGAAATCGCTGGTGATAACCGATCGAAAGTGTGAGGCCGCGTTCTTCAAACTCCGCGATCATTTCGTCGCAATGTTCGAGCGACGTTGCCATCGGCTTCTCAACAAGAGCATGCTTGCCGGCCTTTGCTGCTGCCATCGCTTCTTCGTGATGCAGCCAGTGCGGGGTCGATATCACGACCGCGTCGACATCGTCACGATTCACGAGCGACTGAACGTCAGGTTCGAAATCGATGCCATAATCACTGGCAAGTTTCTCAGCACGACTTCCGCTGGTAACGGCCACGGGAATCGTCGACTCCAGTTTGTGAGCCGCGTCGACGTGCGTTCGTCCCATAAATCCAGAACCGATAACGCCAATTCTGACTGGGTTCATCATGCGGGCTTTCCAAATGCTTGATCTGTAGCCTGTTTTCTCGCGGCCCGGTCTTTCAGAATCAACGTTGCGAATTCCGTCCAGCAAACCAGCCAGCAGCTTTACGTCAGCAAAACAACGTCAGCACGAAAACCGGGAGCGACCACGTGAAACGGATACTTGTAGTCGGCGGAGGATCGATCGGCGAGCGACACGTTCGTTGCTTCCTCAACACCGGACAGTCTGAAGTCTCTCTCTGCGAAACTCGCCCGGACGTACGAACACGGCTCGCCGAAAACTACAAACTTCAAAATGTGTTCTCTGCATTTGATGCCGCGCTTGCTGAAGACTTCGACGGGGCTGTGATCTGCACGCCGGCTCATCTTCACATTCTGATGGCGACGCAACTTGCCAGACGCGGCATTGGTTTGCTGATCGAGAAACCGCTCAGCACGTCGCCGCACGGCGTTGATCAACTGTCCGAGATTGCCGAGTCGAAGAATCTTCCGGTTTCCATCGCGTACGTGATGCGGCAGCACCCGGCGTTACAGGCAATGAAACAGGCACTCGATTCCGACCGTTTCGGACGCGCCGTCCAGATTGTTTACACGGGCGGCCAGCATTTTCCCTTATACCGACCAGCCTACCGCGAGACCTACTACACAAGGCACGAGACCGGTGGCGGGGCGATTCAGGACGCGCTGACTCACACGATCAACGCTGCCGAGTGGCTGGTCGGACCGGTGACGAAACTGGTCGCCGATGCCGAGCACTGCCTGCTGGAAGGCGTCGACGTGGAAGACACCGTCCACGTCATCACGCGACACGGTTCCGTGCCGGGATCATTCAGCCTCAACCAGCACCAGCCAGCGAACGAGTCTACACTCACCGTCCTCTGTGAACGCGGAGCCGTTCGGTTTGAAGGTCACAACTCCAGTTGGTCGTCTTGCGTCGAGCCGGGGTCTGAGTGGAAGATCGAAGAACAGTTTTCGCTGGAACGAGACGACCTGTTCGTTTCGCAGGCGAAGGCGTTCCTGTCGCAGCTTGATGGAAAGTCGGAAGCCGCGTGCTCGCTGGCGGACGGTTTGCAGACACTTCGAGTCAACCTGGCTGCGCTGGAATCAGTCGACACCGAAAGCTGGAAACACCTGTGACCGAACCGACCATTCAAAGCCTGTTCGACCTGACCGGTAAAGTGGCTCTGATCACTGGCGGATCGGGTTATCTCGGAAAGTCATTCTCACGAGCGCTGGCGGAAGCCGGCGCGAGCGTCGTCATCGCCAGCCGAGTCAAAGACCGAGCGGAACAGGTTGCCTCGGAACTCCCGTCGCCCGGCGGGGCAGTGCATTTCGGAGTGCAGCTCGATCAGCTCGACGAAGCGTCGCTCAGCTCAGGTTTCGATGTCGCCATCGAAGCGGCCGGACACGTCGACATCCTGATCAACAACGGACAGCAGGGGCACCCGCTCGACCTGACCGATGTCACCGGCGAAGCCTTCAGCGAAGACCTCAAAAACGTCACTGGCTATTTTCTGTTGGCTCGTCGGTTCCGGGATCACATCGTTGCTCGCGAAGCTTCGGGAGCCGTGGTCATGATCGGATCGATGTACGGCGTGGTCGGTTCTTATCCCGACGCCTACGAAGGCATCTGCACCGCC
>JADHNX010000097.1 GCA_016779365.1 Planctomycetaceae bacterium | reverse complement strand
TACGAAGTCAAACGCCGCGACGAAGATGAAGCCATCGCCAAAGCGTTCGTCTTCCGGGAAACGATTTACTGCCTGAACGCGGCTGACGGGCAGGAAATCTGGAAGAACGAAAACGATTCGGTCTACACAAGGTTTCCACAATCTGGATCTCCGACCGTTGTTGACGGGCGGCTGTACATTCTGGGAGCCGGCGGTCACGTCCGCAGCGTCGACGCCTTGAGCGGTAAAAGTCTCTGGAAGGTTCGACTGCCGGTTTCGTTTCGCGACGAGTTCTGGCAGTCGTCGTTACTGATCGTCGACGACCTGGCCATCTTTCTGGCCGGACACCTTTACGCCGTCAGCCTCGAAGACGGCAGCATCGTCTGGGAAGGCGACCCCAGGAAAACCAGCGGCACGCACACCAGCCCGGTCTTGTGGCATCATGACGGAACGAACTTTGTCGTTTTGAACGCTGGCAACGGAACCAGCATTTGCGTCGAAGCAGCCACGGGCAAGGAAGCCTGGTCGGTGAAGTCGGAAGCCGGCCTGTCGACGCCGGTCATCTCGGGAGACCGCCTCATTACCTATTCAAACAGCCGCAAGAAAGGCATGCGCTGTTTCAAACTTTCGACCGACGGTGCCGAGGAACAATGGGTCTTCAACGGTTGCCAGGACAAGGGCAGCAGCCCGGTCGTCGTCGGAGATTACGTCTATGTCCAGGGCGAAAAGCGACTGGCCTGTGTGAATCTCGAAACCGGCGACGCCGAATGGATGACGACACTCGACCTCGGCCAGCCGCAGTACACATCGCTCGTCGCCGCCGACTCCAAAGTCTACTACGCTCTCGAAGGGGTGCTCTGCGTTGAAGCAACGCCTGAAGAATTTCGCCCGCTCTTCAACGCCAAGATCGACGAGGCTGGCCTGCTCAACACCGAAGACGCTCTGCGAGAATTACACGGCATCAACGCCCTGGCCAAAGAAAACCAGGGCCAGGCCGAGAAACTCTACCAGTCAAAAATCGGCAAACACGGCCCCCTTCAATGCGCGACTCCCGCCATCGCCGACGGCAAAATCTACGTCCGCCTGAAAAACGCCCTCGCGTGCTATTCTTTGCTCGGCTTGGAATGAAGAATTGGCTGACACGGCCATTCAGGCTGAGTTTCTCGAAGCAAAACTGGAACTGACGATCGAGCGTCTAGCTCCGGTCAAGGGCACGTCTTATTTGCTGACGCCGCTCGCTTCGTGCAGGGAGCGTTCCTCAGTTGCCTGTGGAAATTCGTCAAGGCGACGTGCTCTACGGTCGGCACTACTAGATCTTAAGTGAGTTCTCCGGGGCAATCGACGGTTGCTTCGACAGCATCGCCATCAGACACCGCGCGAAACTCGCCACACTCACGCCCCATAGTCTTCAACACTTCGACACGGCCTCATTCTTAACCGCGTGAGAAAGAGAAATATGAACGATAGTCCGTTTCGTCGTGATAGTCTGGCTCCTCCGGCGACGGTTGCTGAGTGGTACGATGACGAAGGGACAACACGCGACGGTCCTTTCTAACATCGTTCAAAAGAGCATCGCCATGATTCACGGCCTGATTAAAAGATTGCTGGCAGGGTTGCTGCTCGCTTCGCTGGTGATGGGGGCAGGGATCGCTCCGGCACTCGCGCAGCGAGAGGTTCCCGAAACCGTCGAAACGAGCGGCGTTCGATTCCTGACGCCGGACACGCTGGCTCGAATTGACACGGGTTTGAAATGGTTGTCCGTTCGACAGAACGAGGACGGCGCGTTCGGAGTTCGTCGCGGGTACGGTCGCAACGTGGCGGTTGTTTCTCTGGCGGGGATGGCCTGGCTCTCTTCGGGCAGCAGTCCGGGCCGGGGCCCTTACGGCGTAAACATTCAACGGGCTACGGACTTCATTCTCAGCTCATGCCGGTCAAGCGGGTTCATCAACGTGCCGGAAGGGCAGTCACACGGACCGATGTACGGACATGGTTTCGCGACGCTGTACCTGGCCGAGGTCTACGGAATGACGCCTCGCAAAGACATCCGCGAGAAGCTTGAGAAAGCCGTCCGGCTGATCATTTCCTGTCAAAACAAAGAAGGCGGCTGGCGATACGAAAACGAACCCAACGAAGCCGATGTCTCGGTCACCGTTTGCCAGATCATGGCACTGCGGGCTGCTCGCAACTGCGGGCTGTTTGTCCCGAAAGACGTCGTTGACCGATGCATCGATTACGCGAAGCAATGTCAGAACGACGACGGAGGATTTCGTTATCAGCTCGTTCGACGCAGCAGCAGCCAGTTTGCTCGATCGGCAGCAGGGCTGGTCGCGCTGTACAGCGCCGGAGTTTACGACGGCACAGAGATCGCGCGGGCGCTTTCGTATCTGGAACGGCATCGTCCCGGAGGCATGATCGACCCGCACTATTACTACGGGCATTACTACGCCGTGCAGGCTCAGTATCAGGCCGGAGGCGATCACTGGAACCAATGGTTTCCCCGCATTCGCGATCAGCTGCTCAACGATCAGCAGAAAGACGGCAGCTGGTCAGACCTGACTTTTTCGAATGAGTACGCGACAGCGATGTCGTGCATCATCCTGCAGATCCCGAACAACCACCTGCCAATCTTCAAGCGGTAACGCAGCGGGAAAAGCCGCCACCACCGAGCGGAAACTGGCTCAGGGACAACGCCCCACTCAGGCTGTCGTGATATCGAGATCTGAAAACCTGATCTCAGAACTCGGCAAGCTGAAAGACAGGCATCCTCCACGCAGAAACTCATCGCACTGAACCGACAACCACTCCAGCGAGCTGGACGTGCTGAAGTTTGAGCAACACGCGCGGGCTCGGCATCCAGGAAGCTACGTCGCCGAAATCTCGTCCACGAAGACGTGGCCGCCCTGGACCAGGCGGCGGGTCATGAAGACTTCGCCAATGAGGATGGCGACAAACGCCAGCAGCAGCAGATGCCAGAGTTCGATGCGCGCGGCGTCGGTTTCGAGCGACTGGAATAATTCCTCCGGCGTTTCGATGCGGCGAAGTCGATCTTCGTCTGTCAGTTCGGCCCAGCGTTCGTCGGTCAGTGGCATGAGTTCTGATTCGCGCCGGTCAAAGTTGACGACGAAGAATTCGTCGGTCGACGGGCTTGCCTTCCCGTTCTCGGCGGGGCGCTTTCGCAATCGATAGGTTCCCGCCAGGTTCGTTTGATCAAGCCGGATCATCGGACGCAGCTCGTCGCCGGCTGCCAGAGCTTCGAGTTCTTTACCATCCGGGTTTATGAATACCCAACTGGCTGCGTCATCGTCCTGGGCAACTGGAAACAGCAACGGAGATCCGGTGTCGACGTTGCGGGCGACTCGGCCTGAGGCCAGTTGAAAGATCCATTCGTGCAGAAACGCGACGTAGTCCGGACGAGCGGGCAGCGTCGTCCAGTCGGCATCCAGCGTCGACGTCATCATCGCAACGCGCCCTCGTCCAAACGGTCGAGCGAGCAGAAACGCATCGCCGTTGGAGTATCTGCCCGCCGTCGAGGCCGTGGGCCGATTGCTGGCGTCAGGGGCGTCTTCTTCGCTGTTTTTACCGGCTGCTTTATTTGAACCAGGAGCGCTGTCATCAGCGGGCCATTCCGGTCGCAGCGTCGTTCCGTACCAGCGAGTGAATCGGGCATCCAGAAGCCCGTCGTCGCCACCGGTCTGAAACTGGCTGATCCAGGGAAGTTGCAGACTCTCGCTGAGAATCGTGATCGGAGCTTCATCCAATCCAGCGGGTGCTGACTGAACGGCTTCCAGCCATGCCGGCAATAATCCTCGACCGCGATCGAAGAGTCGATCGTTGTACCACGGCTGGTCGATCTGGTCGCCGAGCGAGATTCCCAGTCCGCCGCCGCTGGCGACAAATTCTTTGAGCGTGTCGAGCTGCTGATCAGTCAGTCTCGGAACGTTGGCCAGAACGATGACCTGCGCATCGCCAATGCTGGTCTGCGAAAAAACGGACGAACGTACGGTGCGAGCTTTGATCCACGGTGTCGGGTTCGCGACGGCGGACAGAGCACTCTTTGCGAAGAACACTTCTGACCGGGCCGGGTCGAGACTGCTGCTTCCATCAACGAGCAGAATCGGCAGCGCGTCGGTAATTTCGATGGCGGCTTCCGATCGGTCGTCGCCGGGCAGGCTGTCTTCGTCAATCGACACCGCCAGCACGTGCGAACCCGGCGTTCGGAAGCGATGTTCGAACTCGACCGTTGCCTGGCCGTCCGGTTCGACTCGGACGGAAATCGTTTTGTCGGCGAGCCTTTGCCCGTCGACTTCCAGATAGACTTTTCGATTCGCTGCGGCCTTTGCGCCGGAATTCTTCAGCCGGGTTCGAATGCGGACCGGGAAGTCGACGACGGTCAACTCCCGCGACAACTGGAGTTGATCAACCGCGTCGTTGTTCTGCCGGCTCTGCTGCTTCTGCGTGCTGACAACCCAGACGTCTGCCGGCACCGTCGACTGTTCACGCAGCTCTTTGAGTTGCAGCCAGAGATGCTCGTCCGCGTCCCGCCACGGATAAAACTGTCCGTCCGTTACAACGACGACGTGCCTCGAAACGTTGGTTCCCGCGTTGACCATTTGCAGGCCTCGCAGAATTCCATCATTCAGCCGCGACGACCCCGCAGGCTTCGGCAGATCGTCGAGCGATTCACGGATCTGGTTTCTGTCTCTCGTCAGTGAGGGAACTATTGCTTCGACCGTTTCGCGAGCGTCGATCAAGCCGACGGTTTCCCCAGGCCCAAGCTGGTCGACAAGAGTTTTCGCCCATGCAACAGCCTGCTCGCGCGGAGTCTGCGCTTTCGCATTCCAGTCGGTGCTGTAGGAACTGTCGATCACAATCGCGATGTCGCACGCCGGTTTCGAGGCAAACGTATTCGCCAGCCCGCCGGACATCCACGGTCGGGACAGAGCGATCGCAATCAGAGCGATCATGCCCATCCGAAGCGCGAGTAGAAGCAGTTCTTCGAGCTTGATCCGCCGCCGAGCGTTGCGACCGATTTCGAGGAACTGCATCGCTCCCCATTCGACGGTGTCGTACTTTCGTCGGCTGAGCAAATGCGCGAGCACTGGCAGCGAGACTCCCGCCAGCCCGGCCAGCATCCAGGGATTGATAAAGTCGAACGACATTCTGGTCTTACAACTGGCCCGTTGAACAACGGCGTGCCACTGGCTTTGTCAGTGCCAGACTGAAATCAGGATCGGCGGAAATCTGCGACGTCGTGAGAACCGGTCAGCATAACGTCATTCGACCTTCGGAGGTCGACACATCAGCGAGTTAGTGGCAGCTTCCGGGTTCTTGTTTTCGAACAGAACCTCGAACACCTCCCGTGTGATGGGCATGTCGATGTTGAATTTCCCGGCGAGCTGCTGAACGCTTCGAGTCGTGCGCACCCCTTCTGCCACGGCAGACATGCTGCCAAGGATCTGATCCAGCGTTTCTCCCTGGCCCAGCCGCTCGCCAACGTGTCGGTTACGACTGAAACCGCTGACGCAGGTTGTGATCAGATCGCCGATGCCGGCCAGACCGAACAGCGTGTTAGGGTCCGCTCCAAAGGCGGCACCGAAGCGAGTCATCTCGACCAGCCCGCGAGTCATCAAAGCAGACTTTGCGTTGTCGCCGTATCCAAGCCCGTCGCAGATTCCGACAGCGATAGCGAGTACGTTTTTCAGAGCGCCGCCGAGTTCCACGCCGATGACATCTTCGTTGGTGTAAACGCGGAAACGATCGGTTGAGAAGACGTTTTGAACCTGCACGGCCAGAGCGTGATCGGTCGACGCGGCCACTACGCTGGCGGGCAGTCGACGAGCAATTTCTTCAGCGTGACTCGGCCCGGCCAGAACAACGACGCGATCGTTTCCGAGTACTTCGGTAATGATCTCGCTGGGCCGAAGCAGAGTTTCGTTCTCGATCCCTTTCAACACGCTGACGATCGGAACGGGCACTGTCAGAGAATCGCGATGTGCGGTCAAAGCGTCTCGCAGGAAAGCCGTTGGAACCGACACAACGATCATATCCGTATCGGCGACGGCGGCGGCGATCTCAGACGTGATCGTGACAGCGGTCGGCAGCGTGATACCGGGCAGCAGCCGTTTGTTCTCACGATGCTGTTGCATCTGTGCGGCGTAATCCGGATTTCTCGCCCAGATTGAAACGGAATGTTCGGGCTGTTCGGCCAGAAGAACCGAGCAGGCTGTCGCCATCGCTCCGCCGCCGAGAATAGTGATCTTCATCGTTGTTTCTGTCCGAAGAGGCAGATCAAGTTGAAAAATGTTCGAGAGCAGAGCGTCAGAAATCGACTCGTATCACGCCGTTTTTCTGCTCGCTCGTGTTGTCGCTTTTCCACCTGGAAGTGTGGTTGGAGTTCTGACGGAGGTATCTCTGGCGAATCTGTTTCTTTCGCGAAACACGATTTGCCGACTTTTGAATTCCGAACTACGTTTGAATGCTTGGGTGAGTTTCTCTCGTCACATCGACCCATTGAAAATCTGGCAGTCTATCTGCTGGCTGGCTGATCGATGCCTCGTTGATCGCCAGAAATGTTTGCCAGAAGGAACATCTTAATGAACGTGTCTGCCCTCCAACAGCCGGGTCAATCGACTCAGACTTTCGAAGATCGACGAAACCGTAGCGGCGAAGCTCGACCGGAAGGTCTGCCGGAACGACGTCAGTTTCGCGACGCTCGAAACTACTCCAACCCGGAAGCAGCGGAGCTGGGCGACGCCATCGATCAATACAAAATGGACCACCGCCGTCGGTTCATCACGTGGGACGAACTCTACGATGTAATTAGAAACCTCGGCTACGAGAAGAAAAAGTAACGAAGCAAAAGTCGTTGCCGGAAATCGCGGAGTTCAGATTCCTGAACCCATGCGAGTTCCAAACCGACCGCTGCGCCACATTTGAAGATTCAATCCAGGCTGCATCTTCGATCAGGGTTTCCTGTCGATGATGCAGCTTTTTTCGTATCTGAAGAGAACGAGCATTCTGGTCACAACGCAGTAGAATCAGGTCATGGAAAATCTCGACTGGCAACTGATCGCTGTTTTGATCTGCGTCGCGGTTGCGATGTGGTCGATTATTGCGCGGCTTCGAAATCTCATCGCCGGCAAAGGCGGATGCGGAGATTGCTCAAAAGCGAAGCCGTCCGCTGCCGAGCCAAACGAGCCGAAGCTCATCTCAGAAGACCAGATCGCTCTTCTTTACGAGTCGAAGAAGTAGCAATCGCCGCTTCTCTGCGGCCTGACTCAATCACTGTTCGAAGACAAACTCGCGTGTATTGAGCATAACCCAGTAATGGAGGGCCGGTTCCCACCAGCCAGTCGGGTCGGCTGGGGCACGCCCAGATTTGCACAGCATTGCTGGGACACGTCCCAGCCTACGTTACTGTCGAATGGATTACAGGGTTGATGGTGAACTGGTTCTGGGCTGTGACGTAGCACTGGCAAACTCGGAGTTCGAAGTGCCGTCCCCGTCATTCTGATCGCTGGAGACCTTGACGGACGAAGTCTCCGCCTCATCAACGGCCTCTTGCCGACGCTCTTCCAAAACCCATACGGGTGGTCCATTGCGAAAGATTTGGGTGGACATCGTTCTTATCTCCTATGCAATTAGTGTGAACTTCAATGACTACGTCTGTTGGTTCTCAGAATGTCAGGTTGAACTCGATTACCTTGTGGTCTCTTCCCCTGAAAGTTGTGACGGAAGTGCAGTAAGCAGGCTCTGGCAGACTTCGAGCTCCTCACTGACGGCGAAGCTGGCCCCGAGTTTCCTCATTACCTTCACATTAGATTCGTACCGGCACCGCACCAGCAGGAAGCATCGGGAATTCAGGCTTCGAACTGCTTTCACGACCCGGCGGGCAGCGACGTCGTCAGGCAGAGCCACCACCACACAGTCGGCTTCCGCCACGTCGCAGACTTCCAGTACTGATGGATCGGTGGCGTCGCCGGCGACGGTGTCGATGCCCTGCTGAGCAAAGGGCTGAAGGTTGATCGGGCTGAGGTCGACAACGCGGACGTCATGGCCGGTCGTTTCGAGATGCGAGGACACTCGTCCGCCGACGAGACCGGCTCCGATGACAACGGCAGACTTCAAGTCACTCGTTTCGCGACGGGTCGCTGCGGGAACCGCTTCTTCGCGTTCGGTATCGCGCGTCCAGCGCAATCCGGTTTTCAGCAGCAACGGGGTCAGCATAAGAGAAGCGATCGCCAGCGTGCTGACTCGCTGGTAGTTCGCTGTGTTCAGAACTCCGGACTCGGCGCCGAGCAGGACGAGCACGAATGCGAATTCCCCAACGTGCGCCAGGCCAATTCCCATCCCGCACGCTGACGCCCACGTCAGGCCGGTGAGTCGAAGTGCGAGTGTCGCGGCCAGGCCTTTCAGCACGACGAGTGCCAAGAATGCTCCTGCCATCGTGAGCGGCTCGTTCATCACCAGCTGTGGATCAAAGAGCAGACCCAGACTGACAAAGAAGACGGCAGAGAACGTTTCGCGGAACGGAAGAACCAGCGAGTCGATCTGATGCGACCACCGGTTCCCGCTGAAGATGAGCCCGGCGGCAAAGGCGCCGATGGCGGGTGGCAGGCCAATCTTCCACGCGACAAACGTGACGCCGCCGAGGACACTCAGAGTGAACAGAACGATCAGCTCTGGACTGCGGTAGCTGGTGAATTTCGGGATCAGCCAGGACGCAAGCAACCTCTGAGTCAGGACAACTCCCGCCACAAAGGTGACAGATACTCCCGCAAGCTGAGCGTACTGATCAAAGCCGATGTCAGTCCCTGACGCCGTCAGTAGAGGCACGATAAGCAACAGCGGGACCAGCGCCGCATCCTGAAAGAGCAACACGCCAATCGCTCGTTGCCCGTGGGGACGACTCGTCTGTCCCCACTCGGAAAGCGTCTTGAAGACAAGCACGGTTGAGCTGAACGAGACTGCCGCGGCGATGAGGATGGCGGGCTGCCACGTCATCCCTGAGGATGTCAAGTACGCCGCGACTGGTGCGGCGACCAGCAGCATCTGGACGCCGCCACCGATCAGCAGGTTACGACCGAGTCGCCAGAGTTCGCCGAGTGAGAACTCCAGCCCAATCGAAAACAGAAGCAGGAAAACCCCGGCCTCGGCCAGATGAGCGATCTCGTGCTTCTCATCCGTCACCCAGCCCAGCACACCCTTACCAATGATCGCTCCGACGAGCAGGTACCCAACCAGCGAAGGGATCTGCAGGCGGCGACAAACCAATGCTGCAAGCAGCCCGGCGGAAAGAATGATCAGGAGTTCGTTCACCAGATGTTGCATGAGACACTCAACTGAGTTGCTTGGAAAGCTTGCCAGTTACAGCGGGAAAAGCTTTGGCGTCCGAACTGGTTTTCGCAGCAACCGAATCGTGCTGAATTAGTCGCTTTACCATCAGAATGAAGACACCGGTAAGGATCAGGTTTAGAGCGAGCGTCAGCATGGCCACCGTAACGATCGGCCCGCCGATTCCGTAACTGACACTCAGAATGAGAACACCCGCGCCGACTTCACCTCGTGGCCACATCCCGATGCACAGAGCCAGTCGCTCCCGCCACGTGGCCTCGGAGCGATAGCAGAACAGTGGAAACATCTTGCCGATATTGCAGAGCAACGTCAGTGCGACGACGTGCAGTGCGATGTCGCTCCACGCGGGCATCGTTAAACCAGCGGTGATCGACGCCGCTACATTCGAGTCTGCAGATGAGCCAGTTGCTGCAAGAATCGGCGGCATGCTCAGCCCGACCAGCACCATAAAGCAGGCGGCAATTCGCGATGCAGCCCGTTGCTCTTCCGGAGACTCCGGGCCTTCCTGATGACCTTCCCTTGCGTCATCCGTATGCGGATCAGTTCCTGCCGGGCGTGTCATCATACAGCCGAGCACAAATGCTGGCAGCAGCACCTCGATGTGGATGGGAACACCGGCGTCGATCCACTTGCTTCCGAAATAGACCAGCTCACTGACGATTGTGATCGACGCGGCATAGCTAAGTACCCAGGGCCAGGTGACCGGAATCGACAGTCGGTGGAGATAACGCCAGCCGAGAATCAGTAGTGCAGCCATCACGAGAACGACGATGCCCAACTGCCAGGCCAATCCCACCATCAGAATCTTCAGGGGGACCATCAGCAGCACGGTGTCGACATCATCAAAGATGGCCAGAATTCTTGCTTTGCGGAACAGCCACGTGGCACTCAACCCTGCCGCCGCCAGCATGGAGAACAGCACACCGGCCGATGTGGGTGCCGCGAATCGTCCCGCCAGTAGAGTCTCTTTCCAAGCGTCCCAGTTCCCCCAGTTGCTGGACGGCAGCATTACAAAGGTGAAGTAAGCGGCCGCGAGCAGCCAGGGGAACGCTGCCGCGGTCATCGCGACAACGTAATCCCAGCCATACTGCCGCAGGTTGCGACGGTCCAGTTCGAACTCGTAGCCCACGTGGATCATGATGAATCCCAGGGCGACCATCGTCAGGAATCGAATGACGTGAACGATCTGTTCGTAAGCGTCACCGAGCAACGACGGCATGAATTGAGAGCCGGCTATTCCAACGACCAGCAAGATGGAGAATACAACCACTTTCTTCACGGGACTGACTTTCGAATAGCCTAAAACAAGGCGAAGGATTTGCACTTAGAGACGGCCGGTCCCCATTTCGAATTCACGAGACGGACGGCTCAAGCTGCTTCAACCCCGGATGAGAACGCAGTTTGAGCAGAGCCTTGTTACACAGTCTTCGAGTCCGTTCTCGACTCATGCCGAGTCGTTCTGCGATCGCCCGGAACGACAATGACTTTCCTCGATCGCCAAGACCGAACCGTAAACGAACGATCTGTCGTAGAACTTCTGGAAGCGATTTCAGTGCGGCATGGATCGACTCTTCCTG
>JADHNX010000096.1 GCA_016779365.1 Planctomycetaceae bacterium | reverse complement strand
GCTCGTTTACTCAGTTCGCCGTTCAGAACGCGACGGCGAATCTCAATCCACTGATCCATGTCGGTGAACACCCTTGTCTCCTGCAGCAAGCCAATCCAGACGATTTCGGAAATTCCGAAAGTCTGAAATGACTCCTGCAGGTGATCATCTGGGCGCCCCGCTTTTCAGCCGACGGCCACTCCCCGCCCGGCGCTACGTTTTCTGACCGGCGTCTACACCACGCCAGGCGGGAGCAACTGCGCGACTCAAGACCATCATCTGGAACGCGATTCCGTCAAGTGCCGTTTTCCGGGATCTGTTCGACTTTCTTCATCTTCAAGTATCGGTAGAGCGTGCTTCTTGAGATGTGAAGGGTCTTGCAGATGTCGTCGATGCTGATTGAGTTGTCTTTGTGAAGTTTCTTTGCCAGCACAACTCGAGGCTCGTCGGACGGAAGCGGCTTGCGACCGCCGACCTTTCCTCTTGCACGAGCGGCTGCAAGGCCGGCTCTTGTTCACTCCTGAATCAGCCGACGTTCAAACTGCGCCAACGCCGAGAAAATGTTGAAGATCAGTTCGCCGGAGGCCGTCGTCGTATCAATGGCTCCGTCACTGATCGACTTGAAGCCTATCTCCGTCTCACGCAACTGTTCGACCAGCGTTACGAGATGGCGCATTGATCGACCGAGTCGGTCCAACCGCCAAACCACAAGAGTGTCGCCTCGACGCAGAGATTCAAGACAGGCATTCAAACCCGGACGGTCCTCTTTTGAACCTGACAGCTTGTCGGTAAAGATATCCTCCGAACCGATGCCAAATCTCAGTAGGGCGTCAATCTGAAGACTCAAGTCCTGATCGTCAGTGCTGACTCGTGCGTATCCGAAACATCGATTCGTCACAACGTGCGTCAGGTCGTTCATGGGATTCCCCCCTCTTGAAAGGAATCCCAGAGTCAGACACGCTCCTGAACCGTGTCCAGAGAATTCGCAATGGAAACGACCGGGCGGCTGCAGCCAACTCGGAGTTGGCGAATACTGTCCATTGCGAGGAGACTCAGATCCAGACCATCGCCATCGAAAGTCAGGAACGGCCAATTCTGTACCAACCTTCTTTTAGCAACTGCATTCGGTCGATTGGGATGTGTATGCGAAACGCTCGCAACCGCGCCCGGGAAAAGTCTCCGGCGAATTTGAAATGTCACGTTTCTTGCTGCCGTTTCGCCGCTCCGGTCGCAATCACCGGGGCAGATTCGCTCGAAACGCCGATGACGCCATTGTGTTGACGAACATCGGCGATGCGAACCCAGCGACGGACTGCTGATCGTGCCACCCGGCGTTGGCGTTTTGTGTGGCATCGTCGGATCACATTTACACGCGAGTTGGGCAGGCAGGATCGCCCCGAGTCGAACTAAAGCTCTCGGACAATACTGTGATATCGTTCCCACGATCATTGAACTGGCAGGCGGAGAGCCACGAAGGTAAGGCACGTCATGCACCTCACGGAGTTTGAGCTCTACCGGATCGAAGACGACTTCTACGAGACGAAAGACATCGCTGCAAACCGCGAGACCGCCGAGCGTGTCGATAGCATGAGGAGGGATCTGCTAAGCTTCACGAAACAACTCGGTGATCCCATTTACGACCCACAAGTGGACGCTCCAGCCATAAAAAGAAAGAAGCGCGACAAACGGAAGAGGCAACGACAGTGAAGCAGGGCCGGTTCCCACCGGCCGCTGGAAGCGAGCCATTGCAATCGGCCGTTAGCGACGTAGCGACCGGCCCGACTTGCTTATTGATACCAACGGGCAAACTACAAAAGGACAACACCAATGAAATTCAGCGTCTTAAAAAGCCTCGCCGTCGTAGTGAGCACTTTCCTATGGGTCTCCATTGCCGGCACAGCCTCAGCGAAAGAGAAGCTCAAAGTTTTCATTCTTGCCGGACAATCCAACACGGTCGGACACGCTCGAGGCCACACGATCGCAACGCTGTACAAATCTAGCAGGCCGGGAGACAAGGCGCTAACTGAAATGGTGTTTAAGGACGCTGATATCGGCGCCGCGATTGATGAACAGCTCACCAGAGCTCGAAAGATCGATGAACTAACCGGTGGCATCTCCATGGACAAGATTAAGAACATGGCTGATGGCCCTGAGAAGAAGGCACTGCAGGCACAGGTCGACAAGCTGCTGGAGGCGCACAATGCCTACGAGCAGTCTGTCATCGACGCGTGTGCCGTCTCTGATCGCGTCTATATCTCCTCGATCGCTGATCGCAACGTCCGGGACGGCAAACTCGCTGTCGGTTACGGCGCTGACCAGATCAAGATCGGCACCGAATATGGCTTTGGGCTGCGGATCGCAGAGAGGATTGACGGTCCGATTCTGTTGATCAAAACCTCGTGGGGCGGCAAGTCACTTATGTACGACTTCCGTCCGCCGTCTGCGGCCGATTTCAAAACCACCAAGGCCTACGCCGAGGCGAAAGCAAAAGCCGAGGAGAACGAAAAGCGTTACGAAGAAGTCGTGAAGAACTTCCCTGAAACAGAAAAGAAGTACGCCGCAGATCTGGCCGCCTACAAAGAGAAAATGAAGACGGCGGATGAGAAGGCGAAGAAGAAACTCCGAGAGCCGCGCAAGCCCGGGCTGCCGCGTAAGCCCACGCCGTTTGCTATGGACAACGCGGGCCACTTCTGGCGCGAGATGGTTGCTCACGTCAATAAAGTCCTCGCAGATCCAGGCAAATATCATCCTGCCTACGACGCAGCGGCGGGATTCGAGGTCGCCGGCTTCGTCTGGTTCCAGGGGTTTAACGATCAGTTTAATCCCGAGTATCGGGGCAACTATGCCGAGAACATGCGACTGTTCATCAGGGACATCCGCGAAGAAGTGAAGTCGCCGAAAATGCCATTTGTGATCGGCGTGCTGGGAACGCCGATGACGAAGGAAAAGGTCGACGAGAACGAAGTGTCGCAGGCTCAGCGCAAGGCGGCGCACTTTCCTGAGTTCGCGGGGAACGTCCGCGCTGTCGAAAGCTACACGCAGTATTCACACTTCTCGCACGACGTTTTCCAGAAGGGCTGGCCGGCCCACTATCACGAATGGAGCACTGTCGGCAGCGATCGGCCGTACCACTATCTTGGCAGCGGGGCCTTCTTCGTCAGGCTTGGAAACGCCTTTGCCGGGAACATGGCCGAACTCATGGGTGTGCCGAAGTGAAGTAGCGAGGCCCCGGCACTCCGTCTGAGAGTGCCGTGACGATTCCTTCCATCTGTCTCGACCTGAGGATCTCGATGAAACGCTTCGCTCGTCCTCTCACTTTCTCGGCTGCGGTCGTTCTGACTTTTCTTGGTTCGGTTGCGCAGTCCGAGGAAAAACAAACGCCGGCGTCGGCGGAATTCAAAAAAGAGACGCTCGGTTTTCTGACGACCTACTGCGCCGATTGCCATGGGGAAGATACACAGGAAGGTGACCTGCGTTTCGACACGATCGGTCACGACATGACCAACGACAAGACCGCCCGGCTGTGGAATGACATCTTCGCTCAGGTTCAGTTTTCGGAAATGCCACCCGATGACGCCGAACAACCGACCGCCCTGATCAAAGCACAGTTCCTCAAACAGGTCGAAGACGAGTTGATGCGGTTTGGACGTGGCTTTGGTCTCGACGAAAAGATGCGTTTGCCCCAGTATGGAAATTATGTCGACCACAAATCGCTGTTCGATGGCAGTGTGAAGGAAATGCCCTCCACACCGTCGCGGCTTTGGCGACAGCGACCGATCATCTACGATGCCGTTTGGGCCAACGCTTACGGTCGCGCTCCCTGGTACAGCGTCAAGATAGGTGGTACAGGCAATCATCTGATCAAGCGAGGCCCTCACAAAGGAAAGCGGATGGCGACGCGGTACTTTGCAGACGCGAAGTATACCAATCCTTTCTTTGAGTTCGTCCATCACGCCTCGGGCTTTACCGACTATGCCTCGATCGTGGCCGATCAATCATCGCTCGAAGCGCTGATGGTCAACGCTGAAACCATGGCCGAGATACTCACACACGGCCAGAAAGTGCGGATCGTCACTCAAGTCAAAAACAAAGGAAGCCGCACAGGGAACAACGAAGCGATGTTTGTTGGCGGTGTGACCACCTCGGCCACCGAATACCGTGGTCGCGTTCCGGTCATCTTTCGCAGGATCATGGATACCGAAGGGGCGGTCGATCGCAGTGATTTCAACGAAGCACTCGACGTCGCCTTTAACCTCTTCCTGCGAAGACTTCCGCAAAAAGAAGAGTACGACCGGTACTGGAACCGAGTTTTCCGGAAGAACGCCGAGCTTGGTAACACGATGGCGCTACAGGCCGTTTTGATTTACGTCACCCTTTCGCCCGAGTTCGTCTATCGCATGGAGTTAGGACTCGGCGAAAAAGACGAACATGGTCGTCGATTCCTCTCGCCCCAGGAGTTGACCCATGCGATCAACTACGCCTTCCAGAATAAGCCGACCTTCGGTGTCGACGAGATCGAAACGATCGATGTCTACACCAAGAATAGTGAAGCACCGATCAGGAAGACGATGTCCACGCCTTCGCCAACATGGTCAGCCAGGCATAGTGGTCTGGTCCTGGAAATGCGCGAAGGCAATCTGAAAACACGCGAGGATGTCGAACGCGTCGTTCGAAAGATGCTCGGCGGAAGACCGGACGGTCGGCCCACAAACCACAACCGCACCTATCTGACCACCGCCAACCCTCGGATCCTGCAATTCTTCCGTGAGTTCTTTGGCTACTATAAAGCCCGCGAGGTCTTCAAGGACGTTGACAAGTTCAAGAAACGCGACGGGTTCAAGCAGTTCGACAAGGGTAGCGCCTCTCGTTACGAGTACGACACAGACAGTTTGATTCAGCATATTCTTGCCGAAGACAGAAACGTCTTGTACGAACTCCTGACGACTGACAAGATCGTTGCGAGCTACTGGAACGGGTCCAATCTGGACGAACAAATCCGGCGAGCTGGCGGCAAAAAGTCATACACAGAAACGCACCATCTGCAAAGTTATAACCTCGATCCATTTAAGGAGGCCTACGACGACGGAAAACCGGCCCGCGTTCTGCGAGCTCCGAAGGACCAGCGTTGTGGCATCCTGACCCAGCCGAGTTGGCTCGTTGCCCATAGTGGCAACTTTGACAACGACCCGGTCCGGCGAGGTAAATGGATTCGCGAAAAACTTCTCGCCGGGGTCGTCCTCGATGTGCCGATCACCGTCAACGCCGTCATTCCCGACGACGAACATAAAACCCTCAGGCAGCGATTCAGCGTCGTCCACGAAAACGAATGCTGGCGTTGCCACAAAAAGATGAACCCGCTTGGCATGCCGTTCGAGGCCTACAACCACGTCGGGCGCTGGCGAGCACTGGAATTGGACAAACCGGTCGACACATCCGGCGGCATCACCTTTACCGGTGACGATTCGCTCGATGGCAAGGTGCAGGGTGTCCGCCCGATGATGGAGAAACTCGCGAAATCCGACCTCGTTCGCCAGAGTTTCATTCGTCACGTCTTCCGCTATTGGATGGGACGTAACGAAATGCTCAGCGACTCAATGACATTGATTGCGATGGATAGCGCTTACGTCGAAAGCGGCGGCAGCTTCCGAGAACTTCTGGTCAGTCTGCTCACCTCAGACTCATTCTTATATAGGAAGTAACAGAAGATGAAATTGATCAACCGTCGAACTGCACTCAAAGGCATTTCGCTCGGAAGCGGCGCCGTGGCGCTTTCTCCGTTCATCAAACGTATTTCTGCTGCCGAAGGTGCGCAAACGCCCAAGCGATTTGTCTTCGTCGTCAAGAGCAGTGGTCTTCAGGGCGATTACCTCAATCCGGAAGGGCTCAAGCACCGCGGCGACGTGCTGGTCGACGAGTCGCTCGAAGGCCGCAAATTGTCCGACAGCATGAAGTCGCTCGAACCGTTCAAAGACAAGCTGACAATCATCCAGGGTTTGAGCGGCAAGATGACCAACTCGGGCCATAGCGCCCATTACGGTGCACTCGGCGGTTTTAAAGCCTCCGCTCATGCACCACCACTGTTCGCCACCATCGACGGACACCTTTCCGAAACGTTCCCCTCCGTCTTCAATCACATCGGCTTCAAGATGGGGGAAGGAAGCCAAGGAACGACCTTTCCGGCAATTTCGGCCAAAGGCAAGGGAAAGCAACTTCCCTTCCAGCAAAACCCTTTGAGCGCCTTTGAAAACCTCTTTGGCAGCATCCTCGAAAGGGGCAACCTGAAGAAGAAGTATACCCGAACCGGAAACGTCCTCGACGCAATGTCCGACGACATCAAGCTCCTGCAAAAGAACTTGCCGGCCCAGGAGCAAGAAAAGCTAGGCCATTACCTCGATGGTTTTGAAGCATTGCGTGATCGCCGAATCAAGCTGGTATCGATGCAAAAGGTCCTCAAAGAGAATGCCCCTGAGCTTGACGACAAGTACAGCTCGTCGGTCAAAACGCATCACCTCGAAGCACACTTCGACATGGCGTCCGCCGCATTGATTTCCGGCTTGACCAACGTCGTAACGGTGCATGCCGACGACCTTAACTGTGTCTATTCCGGTATCGGCGTCGGCAACAATGTCCACGCCATCGGCCATGGCGCAGGCTATGCGACCCTCTCGTCGCAGGATTGCCGCGATGCCATCCGGACGTTCCACATTGAATTGATTGCCGGCATGGCCAAAAAGCTGAGCCGAGTGCCGGAAGGGGATGGCACGATGCTGGACAACACGATCATCGTCTACACCAGCGACAATGCCGCCAACCACCACTCATTCGGATTCGACTGGCCGATGTTTTTACTCGGCAATGTCGGCGGTGCGCTCAAGTCGAAAGGTCGTTACTTGGCCTATCCAGATTACGGAACTAAAAACCATAACCACACGATCTGCAATTGGTTTACCACCTTATGCCACATCGCCGGGGTTCCCCAGGATCTCTTCGGTCAACCCGACATGGCGCTCGGCAAACTGGAAGATCAGCAAGGCCCGCTGCAAGAGTTGTTAGCATGAACACGATGACAAACGGCCTATCGACCTGTTCGCGGCCTCAGCTTGCCGTTGCGGCGCTGATCGTCTGCGGAGTGTTCTCTGCCAGCGTCACCAAAGCTGATCGAGCAACGTCCGCCGAAACGTCGGCAGCAATGAGCACCGCCGCTGCCGAACAGCTCCTGCAACAATGGGGGACTGAACTCAGCGACCAGGATCTCCAACGGATCTGCACCGCCACCGAGCTCACCAACCTGGACCTGACCGGTTGTGGCCGCTTGACGAACGCCGGCTTTAGCGCCATCGCGAACCTGACCGAACTTGAGTCGCTCAGCTTGTCACGCTGCCACAGGATCGACGACCAGGTCTTTGCCGAGATCTCAAAACTAAAGAAGCTAAGGCGTCTGGATCTTAGTTTCACCAGAATGAATGTTCCCAGGGTCGCCCTCTGGCTCAAGCAGATGCCATCGCTGAGGGAACTCGATCTCAAAGACGCACCGAACCCCAAAACCAAAGGGCTCGGTGAGGTACGCCAGCTTACGCACCTCGACATCTCCAGCAGCAACAAACTGACCGACGCCGATCTGGCGGCGCTCGCCCCGCTCACCTCTCTGGTTTCGCTCAACGCCAACGGCAGCCGCAACTATCACGCCAATGGTGGAGTCACCAATGCCGGGCTCAAGCACCTTGAAGGGATGACGTCCCTCGAATCGCTCGGATTGTTCGGATATCACAGCCTGCGGCCAACCGGCTACAACCTGTTGTTCAACAAGCTCAAGAATCTCAAGAAACTTGAGATGGGCTTCAACTGGCAGCTCAAAGGTGAAAGCCTTGAGATTCCACACTCCGTTGTCGATCTCGATCTGATGGAGTCGTTCACCCTGCAGGATGTCGCGATTATCGAGCTCAAGGAGAAACAACGCCTACGCAAGCTGAACCTGTTTTATTGCCTGAAGTTGACTGACAAGAGCCTCGTAGCGCTGACCAACCTGCCTGAGCTTGAGTACCTGAACCTCGGGTGTATCGGTGCGTTGACCAACGACGGTCTGCAACACCTCGAAGGCAACACAGGCCTGAAATTCCTGAGTTTGGCCGACAACGACAACTTTTCCGATGCCGGTTTAGTCCACCTCAAACCAATGGCTGCGCTCGAAGAATTAAACCTCTGGAGTACCCCCAACCTAAACGGCCAGGGCCTTTCCGTGCTGCCGTCCCTGGTCAAACTCAAAACTCTCAATCTGGCCGACTGTGCCAACCTCACCGATGAAGCCCTGCGCCATGCTGGTGGCAGCGGCGATCTGGAGAACCTTTACCTCGACAATTGCACCAAGATCACCGACGCCGGACTGTCTAAGCTTTCCGGCCTGACCGAGCTAAAGGAACTCACCCTCGGCGGCTGCCTCGGCATCACCGACAATGCGCTCGATAGTCTGCAAGACTTGAAGTCCCTGGAGTATCTGGATCTCTCCAACTGCCCAGGATTGAACCGCAAGCGGATCGCAAAGCTCGAAGAAGCGCTGCCCGACTGCTACGTCATTCGCGACTAAGAGTGCCCGAACCAGTTAGGCGCCGCCGCACCGTAAATCGCGCTAAACCCGAGAGAGTCGCCCTCATGCGTGCGTTGCGCTATATCGCCGGCGAACGCTGCGCGCCAATTAGAGCCGATTAACTAAAGTGACAAATCAGACGCTGGAGCGGAAATCAAACGAAGTAAAAGTAAGTAGAGCCGATTCCTACCGGCCGCTGGAGGCGAGCCATTGAAATCGGCCGGAGGTCAAATCGCCGACTCGGCGCAGCAAGAGTCACCGCCTTCAATCTGTCATCAGAATTACGATGCGTGAGCATGCCATTCGCGAGCTGGAATCGTCCGCCGGTCGACAACACCGCCGCCAGTTGGCGAATGCTCGTTGCACGCGGCGGTCTGATTCACCGGGGCAGGTTCCCATGCGGCCATTCATTGTACGGGACGACTTCGTTGTCCTCATTTCGACTGCGCCCCCGCACTATGTCTGAAGACGAATAGAATCACATGGAGCAATTGGTCGGCAGTTGCGAAGTGGCTCATGTCGAACCGTCATGTGCAGCTTCGAATCGATCAAAAAGCTCAACGGTGATCGCGCCCGCCTCATCGGAACTGCACCGGAACCCGTCCCACATTGCTTGCTTCTGACGTTTCGTGGGACACCGAAGCTGTCTCAGAAACTGGTCGTTTTTTGGGACTGCTTGAGAGCGACGCGAACACAGTCCCTCCCCGACATGGACTCGAACGACAGCCGCAAAACACACTGAAAACGTTGGCGAGACGGGTTCCGGCTCTGAGGGCGCTGCATTTTCCGGTGCAGTTGGTGCAGCGATGTGTGGTGTCGGAGACTTGGCTGGTCTTTCAGAAAACAGGACCGACCCGGCGCTGCGTGTGTTGGTGGAAGTATGGAGTGAACTGCCCGACGGGGCGCGAAACCGAATTCTGAGGATTGCTGACGAAGCTCTGAAGATGCCTGTCAATTCAGCAAATACCTTTCAGGGACAACGTCAAGGTGGCTAGCATCTGGCTTTTCAGCACTTCAGATTCCTTGCTTGAAAGTATCTGATGCCTCCCCAGTCTAAAGAACCGGATCGTGACGAGCTGCTACCTGAAAATGATCTATCCGGGATCAAAGATCTGGATGCGACTGAGGACGGGTCGCACGCGCTGCCTGACTCTGACGCCACCGTCGACGCTGATTCTGGAATCTCTGATTCACAGACGCGACCGAATTCGGAAGCGACGAATGCCCCCGCTGATCCAGACGCAACCTACATTCCCGGTAGTGATGTCCAAAGCAGGGTGAAGGAATGGGAAGCGTCGCTTTCCGACAATTCAGAGCCTGGTCAGACACTGAAACCTCCTCAGGCTACAGAGGAATCGACGGCGAGTACGGTCGAAGAGAGCGTCGTATTGAAGCGACGGGAAATCTCCCAACAGGACACGCAAAAGGAATGCTCAACCGTTGGCGAGAATGATCAGCCTTGATTATCGGACTGACAAACTGCTTGGTGAAGGCGGGATGGGGTCCGTGTTCTCCGCCAGGCAACAGTCGATGGACCGTCCGGTTGCCATCAAAGTGCTCAAGCCCCGCGCGGCACGGCTAAAGAGCAGTCGGCAGGCGTTCGTTTCCGAAGCCGTCATTACCGGTTGTCTTGATCACCCGAACATCGTGCCGATTTACGATGTTGGCAAGCAGGCAGACGATGCACTGTTTTATGCGATGAAGCAGGTCGAAGGAGTCGAATGGAAGGAACGACTCGCCACAAACAGTGTTGACGAGAATCTGGAAATCCTGCTTCGCGTTTCGGATGCCGTCGCCTTTGCCCACGCGAGATGCATCATCCATCGTGACCTGAAACCTGCCAACATCATGCTTGGTGGATTCGGTGAAGTCCTCGTGATGGACTGGGGGCTGGCTATGCCTTCGCATGACCATCCACGCCGCAACTCATTTCCACGAGCAAAACGCGGCGGCACGCCACACTATATGGCCCCAGAGATGGCCGATGATCCGATGCTGGGAGTCGACCGTCGGAGTGACGTGTATCTGTTGGGCGCGATTCTGTTCGAGATCGTCACCGGAAAACCTCCTCACGCAATTGAGTCGGCAGCAGGTAGCCGACGCGAACGCGTGAAAGCCTGTCTGGCCGCCGTCGCACAGAATCAAATTGCCGAGACTGACGCAACGGGTGAGCTGATCGACATTGCCAGAACAGCAATGGCTACGAATCCAGCGGATCGCTACCAGACGGTGCAGCAATTTCAGTCGGCGGTCCGTGACTACCTTGCACATCAAGAGAGCATTGAACTTACTGATCAATCGACAAAACTTCTCAATTCAGCCAGAGGGGGAGGCGACTATAAAGAATTCAGTCGCGCGCAATTCGGCTTTGA
>JADHNX010000095.1 GCA_016779365.1 Planctomycetaceae bacterium | reverse complement strand
CCTGCGGCAAGCCAATCCAGACGATTTCGGAAATTCCGAAAGTCTGAAATGACTCCTGCAGGTGATCATCCGGGCGCTCCGTTTTTCATCCGACGGCCACTCCCCGCCCGGCGCTACGTTTTCTGACCGGCGTCTACACAGGCTGATGGCGAGTCAAAGCTTCGATGAAGCGAGTTTCGTCCAGTGGTGGCGGCATGGATGCTGCGAGTTCTGTTCAAGTCTAACGGTGAAGCCAGGTTTTTGGGGTCGTTCAACCAGCCTAGAGAGACGTCCCCAGTCTGTGCTCTATGGTTTATTCCGCGAGCATGCCTTGCGGTCACATTCTTATTGTGGCGGATTCCGACCGCTTCATGTTCCCAGCAAGCCACGCTCATTCTCGCTTGAACCCAAGAAGGGCACGTTTGTCGGCTGCCGGTCCGCGTCGGATTTAACGCGGAAATCTCGCGATTTCGGAGAATTCTCTCGCGCTGTCGTGGGCTCTGCTGACTGACTGCGTTCAGTTTCGATCACTCTTCAATCGAGCGATGACGATCAGCCTGAGCCCCGAACCGACACGCTCGTCCACGAAGTCGAGCGGCCATGCTTTCTGGCCGTTTCGATCATTCTCTTCGCGCTTCGGCTACCTGACCCGATCCAGCACTTGAAACGCTCGAGGTTGAGCGTTGTCGAGTTCGACAGACAGACCAGCGGTGGTTGATCGTCGTCAGCTTGGTCGATTTCAATGAGCAGGCGATAGCACACACCAGCGACGCCGATCGAGAATGGCCGCATAAAGGCCAGGATTCCCGTGACCGCGAGAACGACAAAGCTCAAAGCAGTCAGCAGTGAGACGAAGTTACGTTGATGTTTCTTTATGAGCCCATGAGTCAGAGCAAATTGGTAACCCGACGCGTGAGTTTTGAAGCTTATTTCCCGGGGTTGAAACCCCGGGCTATTCGCCGTTGCCCCTCCGGGGCGACAAAACTGTGCAACTTCAAAGCGCGTGAGCGAGGAATCACACTGCCAGTCATCCCTCATTCACGCTTTGGATGACCATTGGCGAAATGGTCCACGAAAGAACGCTCGTCATTGAACTCAGGACCGTTCGAGAAACTACTGTCACGTTTCCCGTAGCCGCGTTCGCGGCTACGAGAGGAATTTCCAGGACGGTCCTTAATTGCCTCGGTCGAGATTACTAATAAGGCAGCCCTGTATGCGGATTGCCGAAACTATGTCGCGGCAACGCCGGGCGTTCTGGAATGCGCGTTCTGCGGGAAGTCGAACGTCAACACGAGCGGTTCACTTCCCGTGTTCTCGATTTCCACGCCGCCGCTGTTCAGGGCGGACTGAGTGATGAACCCGATCTCGGGATAGAGTTCGCCTAGCTTCATGTCCTGGTGATACCGCACTTCGAGCTTTCCGACGCGACCGCTTCCGCCATTCGCGTGGAACAGCGCCGGGCTTTCCGGACAGAAATTCGTCTTGCCACCTGGCTTCACAGTGAGACGGAGAATTGAGCACTTCTGGTCGCCGAGGAAATCACCGTAAACGATCCAGGTGGCATCGACACCGTCGCCTGTGAATTCTTCGGCGGTGATTGCCGGACGCGAATTCTTCAGGACGAAGTTCGGGTCCTGGTTCGCTTCGAAGTCAAACTTTTCAACCAGGTACTCCCAGTCTTCGTGCCGGTCCTTCGGATAGTCCTCCTCCCGGCATGCGTAAAACGCATCCGCTGCGCCGATACGTCCATCAAGCGTGAGGTCCTCAGCCAGGAAGTGCTCATCCATCGTGACGTGCAGCTCGTGCGTGCAAAGATTCGTCGGCGAGTGCAGCACGCCGTTCGGCATCACGAAGCCATTATCAATATGCATCATCGTGTGCGGAGACAAATGCCGAACCCCGTTGTACTCGCCCTTCCCGAAACTCTTCATGCAGGCAAGAAACTGTTCCTTCGTGACGAACGGGTACAGGCCCATTGCCGTGGTGTGATAATGCGACGCACTGACTCCGGGATTGTCGAATGAATTGATGTCGTAGACTTCCCACTTCGACCAGTGAAGATGATGCGGAATCGGATTCAGGTTGTCGAACTTCTTCGACACGATCGGCCACGTTGGGGCGCCGAATAGCGATTTCGAGAAGGCCGTCACCTTCTCACCCATGACAGCTTCCGGATTGGCGACGATCAAATCCTGCAGCGAGATAGCCTGACCGTTCGGGGTGAGCACGTGCGCTTCCCCTTCGCGGAACGGTGCCTTGTTGGTGCGTGTATCGATGACACCAGTCACGATGGGAACCGTACAGCACATCCAGAGTTCATCAAGCCCCGTCCCGTTCATGTAGTCCGGATAGTACGACTGAGCGTCAAGGCGAAGGCGTTTCCCTGGCGTACAAAATGTCCGGCCGGCGTAACGGTGCAGTAGCTGCAACACCCCGTTGTGACTGTTAAGGCAGTCATCAAGAATCGAGGCCGATCCTCCGCCGGTTCCGTCAATGACATCCTGTTGGGGGTACTCGTGCAGTTTATCCGCGAGAATTGCCGTCGACGCCATGAGTAATGCACCTCAATGAATCAGAAGAAGCGTATCGCTTCCAAAACTCGTTCTGGAGAAGTAATGGGGCAAGTTCAGCTTGCGACAACACGACGAGGCGGACTCAGAACCGAGTTTTCCGAAGTGCTGGCAGAGCGCGGAGTGTAGGAAATCGCGAGACAGGAGGGAATGGACCTGAAGCCGCGCTGTCTCACCGATTCACTCTAAATTTCATCTGAGATGCAGGTTCGCAGGACGTCAGGAACTCTGGATAGCGGACTCGAAAAAGCAGCGTGTGTTCAGTTTCGATCAATCGTCAATAGAGCGCTGTCGATCAGTCCCAGCGCGGAATCAATCCTCTCGTCGACGAAGTAGAGCGCCCACACTTCCTTGCCGTTCTCGTCGTTCTCTTCGCGCTTGGGGTATCCAACCAGATCCAGCAATTGAAATGCTTGGGGATCGGCGTTGTCGACTTCGACGGAGTACACCAGCGACGGTTGATCGTCATCAGGCTGGTCGATTTCGATGAGCAGCCGGTAGGGCATCGGATTGTCCGGATCGGCGGGCAGTATGTAGTCGGCCGGATCGAATGAACTGTTCCGCGTCGCGCCGGAGACGCCATCGACTTCCTGCTGCTCTCTCAGATCCTTGCCGGATTCTGCCGCCTTTCGTTTCGCCTCTTCCCAGCCACGGACTTTGAAATCCCAGTACGGCAGAGCGGCTCGGCCTGCTTCCCGGTCGTCCGGTTCGTGCAGGGTTTTGATGTGGTAGAAGGATGCGTTTTCGAGCCAGATGGCAACGTGGGGCGGCGTGTTGGCGTCGAATGTCTTGCCGGCGCGAATGGTCAGGGCCAGCTTGTAGTGCTCGGTCGGGGCGTAGTTGTAAACGAGGCCATCGTCCTTGAATGCGAACTGGTCGGTGGCCGGGCCCAGGTTCTGACTCAATGCGAGAATGCCGCGAATCGGGCCCGGCTGCCAGACGAAGAGTGCTGTCAGGCCGACCGTGATCGCCAGTGTCAGCCACAAGACTTTGCTCCGCACATACTGCGACAGGTGGTTGAGGTTGTTTGCCACATGGAATGCGATGAGACCGACGAAAACGAACCCCATCAGCGCGTGCAGACCAACGACTCCGATCGAGAACGGCCGCACGAAAGCCAGGGTTCCCGTCACAGCAAGAACGACAAAGCTCAATGCGGTCAGGAGCGAGACAAAGCTTCGTTGGTGTTTCTTCATGAGCACATCGTTCGCGTATCTTTGTAGCCTGACTCTCCGAGTCGGGCACAGAAAAGGCCCGACTCGGAGAGTCAGGCTACGATTAAGTGCCACCCGCCTACGCCTTCCCCGGAACAATCTGTCCGTGTTCACGAAGCAATGCGTGAATCTCAGGCAGTGGAACTTCGAGCGGTGTTGTTCCGGATTTCGCCGCCAGTGTCGCCGCAACTCCGGCTGCCTGCCCCATGCCCATGCATGACGCCTGAACTCGTAGACCGGAGTTTGCCAGCCGGTCACTGCTGACGCATCGGCCGGCCACGATGATGTTGCGGCTGCCCTTCGGGATCAGCGCGCTCAACGGGATGGTTGGCACTTTGCCTGGCTTCAGTGGCTTGGGTCTCACTCCCGTCTTTGTGTGAAGGTCGACAGGGTAGAACGCATAGCTGATGGCGTCGTCAAACACGCGACCGGACGTGTAGTCGTTCACTGTGATCAGCGTCTCACCCTCGATCCGGTAGCTTTCTCGGAAGCCCGGCTCGGGCTGCAGGTGCATCAGCCGCTGCCCGGATTTCCGGACCTGGTCCAACACCGCCTTGCGCCCCGTCAGGCTCGCCTCGGTGACCGTGCGTGAGTTTGTTGAATCGGCCCCGTGGACGTAGATCGCGTGCAGCAGCCCCGCACCGCCCCGCTTGGTGCCCCGCCCCGGGTTGTTGGCCTCGTCAAGCAGAAACTGAATCGAGCCCGGCTGCCGCTCTTCGCCCTGCAGTCGTGGATAGCCAAGCATCCCCGCGACTTCCGCTCCACCGGTGCAGTCGACGATCTGCCTGCATAAGACGCGCCTTCGTGTGCCGAAGCCAACGCAGTCGACCTCCCAGCCGGTTGAGGTCGCTTTGATGGCCTGCGGGAATTCGTGATAGCAGATTGTCACGCCCGCCTCCTGGCACTTCTCCTCGGCCAGGATGTAGTACAGGAACTGATTGATGTGTACCTGGTTCTGCCAGTGATGCTGCGGCACCTTCGCGAAGTTCGGCAGCGTCCCGCCATCCAGTTCGACACATTCCTTAACCAGTTCCCAGCCGATGCCCGCGATGACCTGCTTGCCCCAGGCATCGAACAGGCCCGGGAAGCATACGCCCCCGCGCGTTGTCATCCCGCCCAGGCACGACGCACGCTCCATCACCATCGTCTTCGCCCCAGCCCGGCCCGCCTGAATCGCTGCGACATGCCCCGCCGTTCCGCCGCCGACCACCAGCACATCGACTTCGTTGGTCACTTCCGGCTCGGCCGCATCCGGAACGGTCTGAGCCGTCACATGTGAGGTCGAAGTGATGGCCAGCCCGGCTGCAGCCGCGCCGACAACGGATTGCTGCAGAAACTCGCGACGGCCAGTGTTTTGGTTCGACGAATTCATTTAAGTGTGTCCTTAATGGTAACCCGACGCGTCAGCGAGGGACGAAACAGGCTTCATGATGACTTCTGTGACGTCCCTCGCTGACGCGTCGGATTCCCTTTCGTTCCTCGTTGAGGCGAGTTTGTTGTTGGAAAGTACTTTCTCAGAATCGGCATCTGCTTCAGGAACTACGGCGTTCCGATGGAACAACGCATCAAGGACGCGAGCCGAGCTTAGCACGATCGATTCGCGATAAGCATCGCCCGGTGGCAGGCTATTCACGATCAGCAGACACAACGCCAGCATCGTGGCGGCCGTCGCAGTGTTGCTCAGCCACATGGAGAGGACGGCAGTCACGCCCATGATCCCGGTCAGCAGCTTTGGAACCGACCGTCCCATGTTAGCGATTATCATCCGCGCGATGCGATATCCAGTTTAAACTTGTACACACCCGGCAACAGCACAAACCCGCCCATAAACAGCAGAATGATGACCGAGAAAAACGGCGCGAGAAATTCGCCCGACTCGACTGCCTGGCCGGACCGTTCCAGTACCGGTTGCAGCCACACGAGACTTAGCAGCAGCACGGTGAAACTCGTCACAAACAGCGGCACAGATTCAGTAACCCACAGAGCTGCCGCAGTGACCAGAATGGCGGCCGCCACTTTCTTCGGAGTATCCATGCCCAGCGGAGACTCAAGCACCAGAAGCACCAGCGACGTGACAATCGCTACCGAAAGACTCAGGTTATTCAACGACGGATGGTTCCGTGCCACAGAATATGCTCCTGAGCAGAAAAATGCCGCACACGCCCTCAGGCCGCACACGCCCTCAGACCGGCGCAAAGTTGGGCCGAGCCGTCATGGCTTCTCGGTCGGGCGAAGATACTTCTCTGGTACGACGCTGCCGGATACCACGCCCAGCGACAGGTAGATCTGCATCAGTTCATCAAACTCCATTTCCACTTCCTGCACGCCCTCGGTGGGAACAAAGACAATGCCTCCCGACATGGGAACCGGCGACGTTGGGATGTAGACTATGAAGCAGTCACGGTCTCGAAAGTGAAATGTCTTTGGCGAGGCCCGCAGCGCGAGAAACCCGCCACCCTGCTGGTCTCCGAATGTGCAGAACACGACAGACATGTTCCGCATCTCATCGGGATCACGTTTCTTGAAGAGATCGACAACCTGCGTCAGCGGTCCGTAAAAACTGCGGACAATCGGGATGTGATTCATCACGCTGTCAAAGGCCTGCTGCAGTCTGAAGCGGGCAGTTGCCTGGATCACGAGCCCCACGCTCCAGATCACGACAAACACAATGGCCCAGCCCGCGACCGTGGCGAACGCTTCATTGGCCACAAACTTCAGCCCGACGCCGCGCAGTGTCTTACCGGCTGCGCTACCCGCACCGATGTGATCTGAGAGCCACTTCCCGGCCCACGACATCAGAGCCAGTGTCAGGACCAGCGGTAGAAGTGAAAACAATCCCGTCAGGAATGCCTGGACCACACCACGATCGAAAATCCAGAGAACCAGCCTCTTCATTAACACTCCCAGCGACGCCTGCAGGAACTGAGTGATTGACTCGGTCCAGACAGCTTAATCTGCCTGCTTTTTCAAAGAAGCCCGAATGCGTTTGAAACCTGTGGCGACTTCTCCACCAAGTTCCTTCAGTGCGTCCCAGACATCGTCTGCGGTCTCACCGACAGCATCTTTAAGCGGATCGTACTTCGCGGACAACTTTGTCAGTTTGGCGTCGATCCGGTCCCACTCATCACGCAGCTCCATTCCCGCCAGATTTATCTTGACGGACAACTCGTCGCGCTGCTGTTCCAGAGATTTGATCAACTCTTCAATTCGATGTGGTTCCTGGTTCATGCGTGTTTCTCCCTGTGTAGCGTAGAACATGGTCTTGGGTCAGACGCTGACGGTACGTCGCTTCCAGAGCCACTTGTGAATTTCGATGCCCGCCAGAACGGTCAACGCCAGTGGAACCAGTGTCAGCCACTGCAGCATCGAGACCGGATCGGTCGCCAGCATTCTCTGGCCTAGTGGCGAGTAGACCGCAGCCACGTGAATCAGAAACGCGGCCACTGTACCCGCCATCAGAATCGGGCTGCGGAAAGGTGACATCACGAAGGCCGACTTCGTTTCCGAACGGCAGTTTCCGATGTGGACGTTTTCGAAGAGAACCATCAACAGCAGCAGGCCGTTGCGGGCCGATAACTCAGTCCAGCCGTTATTGAGCATCCAGTAGAAGGCCGCGAACCCGACACAGCCAATCACCAAAGCGCCCACCACCGTGCGTTCGATCATGAGGCGATTAAAGATACGCTCTTTCGGTGGCCGAGGCTTTCGTCGAAGTGTGTCACCTTCGCTAGGCTCAAAGGCCAGCGCGACATCCTGAATGCCGTTCGTTACCAGATTCAGCCACAGCAGTTGCACTGGAAGCAGCGGCAGCGGAGTGCCAGCGATCACGGACAGCAGTACCAGCACCAGTTCTGCAGCTCCCGTCGAGACGAGCAGATAAATGACTTTGCGAATGTTGTCATAGGCGACGCGACCTTCATCGATGCCGGCGACGATCGTCGCGAAGTTATCATCGCTGAGCACCAGTTCGGCTGCCTCGCGCGCGACATCCGTGCCGCCTTTGCCCATCGCAACGCCGATGTTCGCTGAACGCAGCGCGGGAGCGTCATTCACACCGTCGCCGGTCACGGCGACGAAATGCCCGGCTTCGCGGGCAGCGTTGACGATTTCCAACTTCTGCCGCGGTGAAACCCGTGCGAAAACACGAATCCGGCCTACGATCTCCCGCAGTTCTTCCGGCGTTTTATCAAGCAGCTCCTGTCCCGTCATCACCTGGTCTTCATGCTCGGCCATTCCGAGTTCACGTGCGATCGCCATTGCCGTTACGCGATGGTCTCCCGTGATCATCGTCACGCCGACACCGGAGTCGTGGCAATCCTCCACGGCGTCGCGCACTCCGGGACGAAGTGGGTCGATCATGCCCGCAAGCCCGAGAAACTCGAGCCCCTGCGGATCGGGTGGCGAGTGATCCGGAGTCAAATCCTCTGGCGCGATTCCCTGAGCCAGAGCTAGCACCCGGAAGCCACGTGCCGCCAGTGCTTCCGCCTCAGCCAGCCGGGCAGCCTTGAAATCTGATTCCGCGCACATGTCCAGAATGCGTTCCGGTGCACCTTTCGCATAGACATGCACGCAGTCGTTGACCTGGTGAAAAGTGGCTGCGTACTGCCGCTCAGATTCGAACGGAATCTCATTGACCTGCGGATGCGCTGCGAGGGCCTTTTCATGCACCCAGCCAAGTTTGTGCCCCATTGCCAGAAACGCGATGTCGACGGCGTCGCCTCGTGATGTCCAGCTTCCGTTGGTGTAGTGCAGGTCCGCTTCGTTGCACAGGACGGCCGCTCGTGTGAATGCTTCCAGCGGCGGGAGTTCGCCTGGCTCAATGGGCTTCCCGTCGAGCAACGCCTCGCCGGCAGGATCAAATCCTTCGCCAGTGAACTCGATGGTGCGACCGTCGGCCAGCAACGCCTCACGCGTGGTGATAGCGTTGACGGTCAGCGTCCCGGTTTTGTCGGTCGCGATCAGCGTGCAGCTCCCGAGGCCTTCGACGGCCGTCAGCTTGCGAACGATGACTCCGCGCTTTGCCATGCGGGACGTGCCAATCGCCAGCGCAACCGTCATTGCCACCGGCAACCCTTCGGGAATCGCCGAAACCGCCAGCGCCACCGCAAAAAGAAACATTTCGCTGATCGACTGGCCGCGAAGCAGCACTCCAAACGCTCCAACAACCACCGCAGCACTGAGCACGGCAGCGGCAATCACGTGCGTGAAGCGTTCCATACGTTCCAGCAGCGGCGACTTTCCTCCCCGAGATTCGACGACGTCCAGCGCGAGTTGCCCGACGTGAGTCGCTGCCCCCGTACTGACGGCGATGCCTTCGGCGCGTCCGTGGGTCACGGTGGAGCCTGCATAGGTCATGTTCAGCCGGTCGCCAAGCGGGACGTTTTCTTCGCCCGTCCATGCGGGATCCTTGGTCACAGCCATGGACTCTCCGGTCAGCAGCGATTCGTCCACTTCCAGACCATGCGCGTGCAGCAGCCGGAGATCCGCCGGGACACGATTCCCGGATTCCAGACAGACGATGTCTCCAGGCACCACCTTTTCCGCGTCGATCTCGCTCACGTCCCCGTCTCGCAGGACAGTCGCACGGACGCGAAGCAGCTTCTGCAGTGCCTGCGCATTCTGCTCGGCCCGCCATTCCTGATATCCTCCGATCGCCGCGTTGAGACACAGTACAGCGGCAATAAAGGCGGCGTCAGCAGGCTCGTCGATTGCCAGCGACACCACCGCCGCCAGCCCGAGAATGTAAATCAGAGGACTGCGGAATTGCCGCAGAACGATTTGCCACCAGCTCGGCGGTAGACGGTGCGGCAACTGGTTGGGGCCGTATTCCTCCAGCCGGGCGGCTGCCTCGGACGATCCGAATCCAGCTTCGGAAGCTCGCAGCGATGCTCGAACCACGTCCAGAGCAAGCGAATGCCACGGTCGTTTTTCCTGACTGCGAATTGCTGACGGCATGATGTCTTTACCATTGACGTGGCCATGTGACTTCCCGGCTTTGCTGCTACGCGCAGAACGGCCCCGGACTTTACGATCAGCAAACGGCATACCGACGCGGCCCATCCGGGCTACGTTGGCAAGCAGTACATCGAGCAGTTTCTGGAGTCCGGAGAACTGGAATCACGTGCCGGTTTCAGTCTGCATCCAAAAAACATGCACGTGTACCTCTGTGGTAATCCATCCATGATCGGTTTGCCACAAACCACTCCCGACGATCACGTGCTCTCCCCGGAGTCGCCCGGAGTGATCGAAACACTCGTCCATCGTGGCTTCCCCCTGGAGACAGCCCGCGTACCCGGCAACATTCACTACGAGAAATACTGGCAACAGACTGTTGCATCCTGAGCCACAGCTACTTTCAGCGTGAATTCCTCAGGAATTTTTCGTAGCTGTGCAATGTTGATTATGGAATCTGGCCCAGACGCAGGTAGCGGAATCTGATACCAGTCGAGAATGGATGGAGCGAGCCCAACAGGTATTGGTTAGCGCGAAGAGCTGAGCGTTGATCTGTTTTTCGAAACGGCACGTGAGTTACGGCAGTCTGTTGCCGCATTGCAACAGACGGTTGCCGTTGCAGGTTGAGAACGAGCGGCTCAATCAGCAACTTAAGTATCGTGACAGGCAACATCCGACACTGCGGCTGGATGATGAGTATTCTCTGGCAGTCAAAGTCAAACGCTTCAGCGGAAGAAGCAGAAGTCGACTCGGCGTGGTCGACGTACTACTGAAGAGAAGCAGGCCCAGACGAACCGCCATGAGGATGTATTTCCTGAGGGCGTTTCCCTGACGACTGCTCGCTGCATTTGTCATGTGGAGAATCGAAAATGGTCGGTCAGGCCATGCTGGTGGCGTATCACGGTTACCGTGGGCCTGATGACCATCGTACAATTGTCGATGGATAATGTGTGCCAGCAGTTCGCCTTCTTCTGGGGACTGAATCTGACGAAGTCACAGGCCGCGCACTGCTCAAACGGCAGGCTCGTGAGTGGGAACCTGAGTTCCACACGCTCTGCACATTGCTGGCCAACTCTGCCGATCAGCCTTCGGTCCGTGCCCGACACGCTAACGAGACATAAACGAACATTCGAACACTTCGGCCCTGAACACGCTCATCCCATTGATCGACGCCTGGCAGACAAGCCTCTGGTTCCCCGACTCGTGCGACCGCCGCCGGGAACGCACGGCAACATGGCTCAAGAACCAACCGACACTTCACGCTG
>JADHNX010000094.1 GCA_016779365.1 Planctomycetaceae bacterium | reverse complement strand
GTGCAATGAGAGCAGACCACTTTTGGTCAACGTCTGCGACTTGAGTTCCCAGATCGAAGTTGGTTCGACGCGTCCATGCCGTACCAGCGACAGACTGAAAGCTCCTTCGGCTTCGTAACGCGTGAGTCCGCAAGCCGCGTCGAGCACACGCTCCAAGTCCACTCCGTCGGGCAATTCGCCTTCCTCGGTGGCCACGCCGCGGGCGATCTCTTCGATTTGATCGCGATCGGGCATCTCGTGTTCGATGCAGACGATCAGTTTCTCTAACTCCGTCGGAATCTGTACCACTGGGGACAGAATCACGACGAACGTGCGGTTGTTTTTGCCCTGCACAATTTGCCGGGATACGGCCTGGACAACCTCGGCCGAGTTCAGAAACCGATGGAAGTTGACGAGCACCAACAGCGACGGAGTTTCGTCATCCGCCATCGCACTCAATGCTCGGACTGCGGCCAGCGGATCGGATCCCGCCATATCAGTGGTGTCGCTGTCCGTACCGCCCGATAGCCGCAATCCCAGGTCGACATCCCAGGTTGCCATCTTCCATTGCTCGCTGTGGCACAGCCGCGCGATTTCCAGTAGCGCGTCCTCGTGTTCGAAGCTCTGAATCCAAATGCCGGCGAAGCACGCGCGCACGTTCTCCGCCAGCCGCTCTGAAAGCGTCATGGTTTATTCCTTGTGACAATGTGGTGTGGGGATGGTGACCGTTTGAGATGCGATCACCGAGATTCAGCCAAGCCGCCGATTGCCTTCAACCACGAGGCGATTTCGCCTTCGGTGTCGCGCTCACACAGCAAGTCAACCGTCATTTGGTCAGCCACTTTCGTGTTGAGCCAGCGTTTGGCCCGGTGGGTCAGACGGTTGCGAGCGCGGCGTGTAAGAAGTTCCCAGGGAGTTTCGAAGAGGCTGCGTTGATGAAGCTGCTTAGCAACAAACTCCGCCGCGGGGTCGAAGTCGTCAAAGTCGACTTCGATTTCACCAGCGGTGCGAATCGCCTCGGGATGTAGATAGTTTTCCAGGCTGCGTTTACCTGTCAGGACTGCCCGACAATTTGGGCGGCGATTGATCGCTTCCGCAGCCTCGCGCCGATGATCGGTCTCCGGTGGTACTTCGTGGTCGTACAGGTGGAATTCCGGCTTGCCCAGCGGAGCCAGCCGATGCATCCAGGCGCGTACATGCCCGCCGCCAAAAGGTACGAAAATGAGCGTACCCTGTTGTTCCATGTCGGCCAGATGCGGCAGAGACGAGTCGTGGGCGTGAAGCAGACGTGAAATGCGTCGCAGAAACTCAATGTCGTTGGTGCCTTCGACAACAAGCAAGATTCGCACGAGATCGGTTGCCGTTGCCGGTCGCGTCGGCACGGAAGAATTAGGTTGTTTTGTAAGTGTCATGTCTCCTGGTCCAAGTGATTGTGTTGATGGGTGCGAGCGTCGTGGAACTCGGCGGTCAGAGTTTCCGTTGTCGCTTTGCCAAGTGCCGATTCCAGAAAGCGACTCGCCTCGCGGCATTCGCTGCCGGCAAAGCCCTTGGTTTCGACGCGGGATTCGCCGGTGGGCGAGATGATGATTTCAATCGTGCGGCTCATGAGTTACCTCCAACGTGAACGGTCAGCTTGATCGAGCCGTCGGCCAGCGGCTGTTCGGTCACTGTGTGTCCGTTGCGGCGGGCTTCGAGTTTCGCTCGTTCACAGGCATAGGCCTGCACCAGCCGGTCCAATTCGCGCTGCGCGCCCCACCGGCCTTCAAAATTGTCGAATTGAATCCGGCCAGTTTCCGTGTCGCAGACGACCGGGTAGCGCCAGTCGGGCAGCCGCACGCAATAGCCGGTGGCCTCGCCACTGAAAAGCTGCGCGGTCTCATGCGACGGCATTGAGATCCCGAGACGGCGGCAGGCCGAATTGAGTGCGGCCGCGTCCCGAATCTCGGTTTCGACGGAAACGATGTGCGACATATGAATGCCTCCCATGTTGATGTGTAGTGGTTTAGTCAGGTCGAACGATCGACATGATCTGAATCGTCGGGCGAGCGCGAATCTTCACGCTCCGCACGCAGGCCAATGGCGCGGACGCCGTCGGTAAGCGGAAGCAGCAACGGTCGGTCAGAAACGAGGTCTTCGAGCAAGACTTCGGCGACCGCTTGATCGTCTGCGGGTTCGACACGACGCTGGAGTAGATACCAGCACAGGACCAATGGCAGCAGGCTCGCCAATAGCAGGCCGATGTTGGTGATTGCCGCCGCGACGATCGGGTCCAGGCGACGTTTGGCGGCCAGATCACGGCGCTCGCCTTCGAGCAGATCCCGTTGCCGCCCGACTTCGCTGCGTTCGGCTTGGACTTCGCGCTGCAAGGTAACCATTTCCTGCCGCGCTTGGGCATCGGCTTCGACCAGTCGCCGCGAACCTTCGGCAACTTCGCGTTGAAGTTCGGTGACCTGGCGATTCTGCTCCGCCTGGCGCTCAATATGCCGTTCGGCCATTTCAGCCAGACGTTTGTTTTCTTCTTCATCACACCCGATCGCCGTCAATATCAACGCTGCGACGATCGGCATGAGGATCATCTTGTGTGTTTGCATACGACCTCCAACGATTGATGAGACGTCTGAGAATGTCCTGCAAGGCGAGCCGCAAGCGGCGCTCTTTGATGAGCGCCACGACGGCCAGCAGCAGGGCCACGGAAACAAATGCGAGGACTACGTACGTCAATGGGTTCTCCTTTTTTCGTTCAAAGTGGATAAACAAAGCGGCCCCTTCGCTTCTACTTGCCGCGTTTTTCGTTCGGATTTAGCATCGGTGCATCTTTGGCGGGGACGTCGGTCATTTCAGCCCGCTGGTTGTGGTGATGCTGGCGAACCACGAGAAACGCCAAGTCGTCGATGAGGCGCTCTCGTTCCGCGTGTCGGCCTGCAGCGCGACTGACGACCTCGGAGGGCGACGCAAATTCGTTCGATGTTGAATCCGGCATGGATGGCTCTCCTGATGTCAATTGGTGGAGCGCGCGACGATCGCCGCGCGCATAAAAAATGCCCCGTCACAAAGACGGGGCGGGTGAGAGGTTGAAAACAGATTTGGGTCTAAGCCGACTTGCGCTCGTTGCCATTATTGTACGAGCGCTTCGGCACGGGCTTGCCGATCATTTCGTAGTGCCGGCGGTAGATCTGCCAGACCACGCCGGAGTTGATGTTGTAGCCTTCGGCTTGCAACACCTTCGCCGCGCTGCGGTAGCTGTGCCCATCCACGTCGATCAGATGGTGGATGCGAGGGGCGAGCCGATCTCGCAGCGGCGGCTCGCGCAGCCAGACCGAAACTTCGGTAGGCGACTCGGCCGACTCCACATTTGACTGTCCGGTCGCATCACGAACGGCGCCGATCAGGTAGGGGTGGAAGACCCCGCGGACGTTGGTCCGCTTGCGACCGGCACGACGTTCGACGTGAACCCAGACGCGGCCGCGGACCAACGCCCGGAACACCGCGACGGCTTTGTAGACCGCCTCGGGGCCGAGCTTTCCAGCGGCGGCGTTCTCCAGGAGCGTGGTGAACTCGGCCAGGGTTTGGCGCACGATCTCAGGCGTGATGGTGGCCGTCGTGTTGGCCAGCGCCTGTTGCAGGCGGCTGAGTTCGTGCCGGGCCGTGGAGCGTTCCGTCTGCGCGGCCCGCACCTTGGCCATCACTTCCTTGCGGTCGTCATCGTTGCCCTGTCCGGCCAACTCGTACAGATCGTTGATCTTGTTGGACAACGCGGCGACCTTACGCTCCAGCTGGGAGATCTCGCCGCGCAACTGATCGTCGCCACGGGTGTCGATCTCCTGAACGCGGCAAATCGTCCGTTCGATCAACTCGGCGTCCTGCTGGATCAGTTCGCAAAGCTTCTCGCAGACGGCACGAACGGCTTCTTCACGGCGCACGGCCGAATTGCAGGGGCAGAGATCGCCGTTTTTGCAATGCATGCCCTTGTTGCCAGCGCCGGTCTGGTGAAAACGCTCTTCGCAGCGGGCACAGCAAAAAAACTCAACGACCAGATCCCAGAGGTGCGGGTCCTTGTCCTTCTTGGGACCACGCGGCCCCTGCTTCAACTCGGCCAGCCGCCGCTGGACGGCGAAGAACAACTCATCATCGACGATGCGAAGCTCCTCGCAGAGGAAACTCTCCACCTCGCTGTCGGGTTGTTCAATCTGCCGCGAGTAGTCCCGCTTGGTCGAAAACTCGTTCCGCTTGCGGCCAAACTCCCAGCGACCGGTGTACGCAATCCGCGAGAGCATGCGGCGGTAGGCGTTATAGGTCATGTAACCTTTGGTCGAGCGCGGATCAGCCGGGCCGCCATCGGCGACCCACTTCCGCCAACCCTGCTTGATCGGCATGCCATCGCGGATCAGCTTGTAGTGCTCCACGATCATCTCGGCCACATCCGGTCCGTCGTCCGAGTCTTCAGAACTCGACTCGTCGGACTCTTCGGGAGATTTCCGATCCACTTCCGGCACGGTGCGTGTCAGTCCGCGATTGGTCGCCGGAGCGTCCGGCAGTTCCTTGCGACGGTAGCCGACCGGCAGGGCGCCGACCGTGTAGCCGCGAGCGAACAGACCCTTCAGACCGGCGCGAACGTGGTCGGCCGTCGCTTCGATCACCATGTCGTCCACGATCCCGTGAACCTGGAATAGCATCCGCCAGGCCTTCGTATCGGCCGTGTCGATGCCCTGCGTGACCGAGATCGCTCGCAAGCCTTCCTCGACCACTTCTTGCTGGATCAACTGGTAGCCTTTGAAGGCCTGTCGATACAAACGCGAAGCCTTGAAAACCAGCAGCACGGTCGCGTACCGATTCTTGAGAATCAACAGCATGCGGTCCAGACCTTCGCGACGAGCCCGGTAACCGCGTTGCGCTTCATCGACGCACACGAACTCTGGAGGGCAGTAAATGCCCTTGGTGGCCGCGTGCTGGACGCTGGTCCGCACCTGATCAGACGTGCTGTGCTGCCGCTTCGAACTGAAGCGACTGTAAATCGTGCCGATGTCGAGTCCTTGTCTCAACGCCCAGGCGATCCGCTCGGCAAGCGGAGCGGCGGGATCGAAACCGGAGAGGTCGATGTCGGTTTTTTCGGCGGCCTCTTGCCACCACTCGTGAATGTCGCGGGCGAGTTCTTGATTGGCAGCGCCCGCATCAGGAAGTTGAAAAGCCATGATTCGGCCCTCCATTAGTTGTGCTGAGCGATAGCGCCGCTTCTTGGCGGCGTACCTATAAGGCAACCGCGCCTCAAGGTCGCATCAGCGATTACGAAACGCGGGCAACAGTACGGATCGCCGATCACACCGCGGTCACAGCGTGTGATTTCTGAAAGGATGGCGGTGACCACGCAGAAAAGTCTGCGCAGGCGAGAGAGAAAGAAGGCGCAGGAGTCGCGCTGGAACGACAGTCGCTGACATTCGGCGCGACAAATGATTGGTGAGGTACTATTGCGCACTGATGCGTTGCTGGACCTGACTCCGCAGTCGGTTCAATTCTTCTACAGCAGCGTCAATCGCAGGGAGTACATTCGCAGCATCCTCGGTATCGGTGGACGCAACTTCGTCCAGAAAGATGTCCACCTGCTGACAGACGTCGCGTAGCCATTCGGCGATGCTGACGCGCTCGTGGTTGTTGGTCGACTTGCGGCGTTTCTTTTTCGGACGGGACTTCCGACTTGTCCGTTTTCGCTTCCGATAGGCCTCTTGAACAGACAACCCGTCGACGGAATTCTCGGTGTCGAAAGATCGCTGAATGGCGCGGGCCTTCGACGCCCTGGTTTTGTCGATTCCCAGTTCGTCCAGAAACTTCGCCCACTGGCCATGGGAGAATTGTCGCCGCGCCAGGTTCAGCGCCAGGCCGAGTTGCCAGTAGGCCCGCGCGAGCGACTGCTCATCGGCGTTAATTTCCTGATGGCGTGCCTGAGCGAATGCGCCAAGTCGCTCAACGTCCCAGGCTTCATTCGGCTGCTCGTCCAAAAGTTGCGACTCGCAACTTTTCCCCTCCCGCTTTTGAACGCTCATTGAACTGCTCCGTGTTTGGATTCGGGTTCTTCCGAACCGTCCACGAAGCAGCGTAAAGATTGGGGATCACACGGCAGTCACACGCTGTGATAAGTCGGCAACAACCATAGAAAAGGCCTGATCAGCTGCGGCTTGGCCAAGCCGCAAAAGCTAAGATTCCCCTCAAAGGATTATGCCGCGAAAAACGCTTAAATTTAGCAAGTCCTTTGAAGGAAAACACTTACGAAAGGCACGTAAGTGCGTGCGAGCTGGCGATCAGATGCCAGGATGCCGTTTAGTTTTGAATCGAGGAGAATTCATTCCGGTCGACTGTCCACTCGTCGGCGCCCAGTCGTTCAAGGTCCAAAACCTTGACTTCGGACGGCTGCAAGTCGATGTAGCACTCGCCTCGCGGTACTTTTTCAAGGTGCGCGGCGAGCTGAGCAGCCGGCGAACCGACTTCAGCGTTTCTCAGATGCTTGCATAGATTGAATTTTCGGACACTGAGCGCGCGGTTGTCCATAACTCCCGACAAATCGTATTGGTCAATACCATCAAGTTGTTCAGCGTGCGCGGCAAGGTGAAGAAGCATTTCCCACGAAGCTGATTTGCGATTCCAGTTGATTCCCAATTCAACTGCGTCCCAAAACACCAGGCGGGGTTTCGTCACAACAACAAGGCGATGCTGAGTCCGAGCTTCATTGATGATCTCCTCGGGCGACAACTCGCGCCGATATAACTCGGCGACATCGTCAATCGCTGCCAACACTTGCTGGATCGCATCCATGACCACGATGCTGGCCTGTCGGCGACCCGATTCCTGAATCGTCCTGGCATCGACCTGGTTATACTCGATGAGTTCGAATAGCCGTCTGAACTCAAGACCGAGTATGCCAGCCTTCGCTTGGTAGATATCTTCCCTCAAAACCAACCACGGCAACTCTGGTCTGGGATGATAGGCGATGTAAACCTGCATTAGAGTGCAACAGGCATCTCGCATACGACCGTCGTCGCCTGACAAACAGGTTGCTTTGAGATTTTCGACACATTTGTCGAGGTGAATCATCGTCATGAAGAACGGTTCATATTCTCCGTGCGGATCATCGGACGTTTTCATGATCCGTACAAGCATCTGATTCCAGACTCCCTTCAAGTGATGCACCCAGAAGTCGATGCGGGCAAACAGCATCCGCGTAATACCATCGCCCAGCACGGGAATATTCGGTCGAAACTTGGTGAACGCGTCATCGAAAGATGAATCATCGGATGCCACGAACAAATGATCTTCGAGATAAGGAAAATCGAGGCTCATGACTAGGTCGAACCAGGGCTGTTCGACCATCTTCTCGGCGATGCAGCGTGTATCCTCTTCGGCCTTTGGCTCTTCTGTCACTTCTTGTAGCGACGAAGTGCCGTATTTCCGCTCGTTCAACTCCTGAAGTAGGTCTCGATCCCGCATGAGGTCCCGAAATTCATCCCGATCGCCCAGCCTGGCGACTTCTGATGCGCAGGCGACCAGAGCATTGGACACGGCAACGACCTGCTGTCGTTCCGGGACATCAGTTTCGGCGGCAAGTCGCTCCACGCCGAACTTGACATAGCGCCGAAATGCCGGGTTTCGCTGGAGATCGGAGACCAAGGGTACGACGTACTTCCGCAACCACGCCTCGATCTCATCGGACTTCTCTTCGTCCAGTTCCAAGGGGCCGGGAGCAATTTGTTGGTATTTTCTTTGGGCAAGTTCAAGTCGATCCATCTCGGGCCTCAATCTCTCAAACCATTACTTGACAGGCAGTTGCAACCAAACGCCCGCAAGCCAATAAGCGAGTTGTTCGGTCACCTCAGCCACTTATCACACGCTGTGATCGGCGTGTGATCGCCGGTTTCTAACTTGGGAGCAGTAACGATGACATCCATCACCCACGCCGGCCCGCAGATGCGCCGACCGGCCAGGAGTGCCGACGGAAAATGTCCCGGGAACTGCTCTCATCACAAGACGCCGCTCGCCGACTCGGCATCAGTACGGCGACGTTGTACGACTGGCTGGCCCAGTCGGATGCGGGCACATTCATGATTCGCGGTCAACCGACGACCATCAATTATTACCAGGGCGGTCGCAAGGGCCAAGGTCGCATCAAGATTGACAGCCAGGAACTGGAGCGTTTGTTGGAACTGATGTTTGTCTCGCCCAAGTCGCAACCAACTCGACGAGCGCCACGCAAACAGACATCGATGCAGCACATCACTACCAAACTGGGCTGGCCTGACGATTGATGTGCCTGCGGGAACCATTGACACGTAGTAAACCCTTGGCGGCAAGCCCTTCGCCCAACAGTTAAGCCATCACCGTGTTAGACTCTGCAAGTTGGTCGGCCGACTATCGGACAGTCGCGGCAATCGATCAATTTGCGATCGAGCGTTGTGTTCCGGGTTGTGCGTCGAGAACGCCCGCTCGGATGGCCAACAAGATAGCATGAGTATCGAATCCGTTGGCGGCAGGTTTTACTGCGCTGCAATGCGAAGAACGAGACCCGCATCAGAGTCAAACCTAGTACCAGTTTTCGCACCTAATTGCTAAGCCGACAGCCTTCACCTTACTTGACGCAAAATCGCTTTCAGTTTAGCACCGAGGGATTAACCTGCCTTTCGCTTGGAAGGTTTTTTGCCCAAGGCGGCCCAGAGTGGGTCGTTGTACTGATCGGCCCACGCCGCGTAGTGATCCCAACAGACTTTGGGCGTGTTCCCCATCAGCCCCGCGAGCACCTCGATCGTGACCGGCACACCGGTGTAGTACCCGCTCAGCGTGCGCTTCGCGAAGGTGTGACGACACGTGTACATGCAGCGGTCATCGGGCAGTTTCAGTTTACGTTTCAATTCGAGAAACCGTTGCACACCGTTGCAACGCTTCCACTGACGACCCCGCGTCGTGCGAAACAGCGGAGTCCCGCTTCCCTTTGGGGCAGTCAGCATCAGCTGGCGAGTGATCGTTTCCATTTCTTCGCACAGCATGATGCGGCGATCCTTGCCGGTCTTCTTGGCGCTCTTGTGACCGTGACCTCCATCGGCAGTTCGAGCCTTCAACAGGTAGTACATCCCCTGCGGCGTTTCGACAACGTGATCGGTGGTGACTTTCGACAATTCGGAGTATGGCCTTGCCCCCGTCAGGAGGCACGCCTTGATGAAAAGGCCATGGGCTTCGTCCGCTGCTTCAAGAATGGCGGTCTCTTCCTCGGGTGTGAACGCCGTCACGCGCGGCGTTGCGGTCGGCTTCTGGTACCCCGCCACCGGATTCGATTCGAGATCGTCGAACTTGCAACAGAAATTGAATGCTGCTTTCACAGACGCAATCACGTTGCGCTGCGTGTTGTGGTTCCACGACGTGTGCTTCTGAATCCAAGCCCGCAGATGCTTCTTCTGAAACTCTTCGACCTTCAACGCACCACAGTAGCCACACAAATCGTTCAGCCACTTCTCGACCAGTTTGGCCCATTCGAGCGTCGCTGACTGATGCAGGTCCGCGAGATAGATTTCACAGACTTTCGCGACAGTCCATTCGCCCGATGACGTTGTTGGCTGCGGGCTCAATTCGTCGACGAGTTTCACGCGAGCGAGGGCCAGTCTCGCGGCTTCCTTGTTCTCTTTTCCACGAACGCGTTCGCCTTGCTCATCAAAGAGGGGCACACGTTTCCTTGTTCCCGGCTCTGTGTAATACCAGCAGTCCGTCTGCTTCCAATGCCAGGCAGATCCATGCTGCTGGCGACGTTGTTTTCGATTCCTTGCCATTGGTCATTTGTCCTTTCGTTGTTGACCCAGTTGCCGCTGGGATTTGACTGTGGAAATCGTGGGGAAGACAATGAGGGCGGAACCGGTTTCGGTTCCTTGCCGCCCGTGGCCCCTTGATCTTTTTTGCGCACTGATGGCGTGGCGGTGAGCGAGAGAATCGAGCGCAGCGCACGCGCGATGAGAAATAGAGGATTCATCATGTTTCAATTCCTTGCCATGACGAAGGCCGGTTGCCGCCGGTCATTCCCGCGTCATTTGCTACACAGAATAACTACACTGGCCATTTCGACCGCTCTGGTGCTTGTTGCGCAAGTTGTTTATAATCAACCGGTTAACGTCGATCAAGCCTCTCGCCCCAATATCGTTTTCATCATGACCGATGACATGGGGTATGGTGATGTCGCCGCCCTGAACCGCGACAGCCGGATTCCAACGCCCAACCTCGATCGGCTGGCGGGATCGGGGCTGATTTTCACTGATGCCCATTCGGCGGGTTCGTACTGCGTGCCTTCGCGCTATGGTCTGCTGACTGGTCGATACATGTGGCGGACTCGGCTGGGGTCGGGTGGGAATCTCGCGAATCTGGCCGGGACGCTGATTGAGCCGGGCCGCAAGACACTCGCGAATGTGCTTAGCGATGCGGGCTATTTCACCGGACTGATCGGCAAGTGGCACCAGGGAATTGACTGGAAGCTGCGTGATGAAAGTGCGCGGGAGATCATTCGCGACCATCCCAACTATCAGAATTTTCAAAACATCGACTTCGCGGCACCTGTTCTGAAAGGGCCTCGCGATTTCGGATTCGACTATTCATTCGGGACTGCCGGGTCGGCTGAAATGAACCCCGCCACCTTCATCGAGAATAACCTGACGACGATCATTCCGACGCTCACGTCGCAAGCGGCGAAGGACAAGCATGGTGAATGGTTCGGGCGCGACGACAACATCGTTGCCGATGGCTACACGATGGACCGTCTCGTGCCGACGCTGTCGAACAAGGCGTGTGAGTTCGTTGAGACGGCGGTTCGTGCTCGGCCCGATCAGCCGTTCTTCCTCTATTACGCGATGACGACGCCTCATAATCCGATTGTTCCCAACAAGGAATTCGTCGGGACCAGCCGAGCCGGAACGTATGGAGATTTCGTCGTCGAACTCGACCACCACGTCGGCAGGCTACTTCGCAAAATTGATGAATTGGGGATCGCAGAGAA